>NZ_JAQOSO010000079.1 GCF_030068505.1 Roseofilum capinflatum BLCC-M114 | reverse complement strand
AGGGATATAGGGAGAGGGCATTTCCAATTGCACAACTCATTTAGACTAGCTATAGTTATCTTGCCTAATTGACATAACTTTCACTATTGAACGTGCTACGGCTCAGGGGAACCACTAAGAATTAATATAGCATTTTCAAGGGAGAGAGAATGAGATCGCCAGGATGGGAATTTGCGATTAAGATCAAAATTATAACCTCCTGTGTGGGTAAGGGTGTGCTTCCTGAAACCCATGCCCCGGTTCTGTTCGTCTCCTAACCCGATCGCTATTTCTACCCCTATCATGTCTAACGCTAAATCCCGTCTTGCTGTTATTTTCTCGATCGCCGGAGTCAGTCTAGGGGCAATTATTGGGGGGCTGCTCCTCCATCAAACCCATATGGATCGGCAAATTGTTGATGAAGTGCGCTCTTGGTTGCCGGAAATTGCCCCCAAAAAACCGACGTTTGAGCTTACACCTGCTGAACTGAAAAAATCCCCCATAGCTAAGTTGGTGCAAGTTTCACCGACGGAGCGCCAACCTTATCTGGAAGCCTTGAGCCAACAACCGAGTCATCCCGAATACCCTCGCGCTCGCTATCTGTTGGCGATGGATCAATTAGCCCAAAATCAACCCCAGGAGGCGATCGCCACTTTAGCCGATTTAGAAACCCGCTACCCTCTACTGGCGGCTCATATTCTTGCTCAACGCGCCCAAGCTTATGCTCAGTTAGGCGACAATACGAAAGCAGCAGCCACTTGGCAACAGCTTTTAACCACCCATCCCAATCATCCCGTAGCGGCTGAGGCGCTCTATGAGTTAGGGAAAACCAATCCTCAACTCTGGGAAGAGGCGATCGCCAAATTTCCCGCCCATCCCCGCACGGTAGAAATTGCTGCCAATCAACTGACGACTAACCCCAATTCCTTGCCCCTGTTGCGCTTGTTGGCTCGACATGCTCTCTACAAACCCGACTATACCGACATTCTCGATCGCCTCACCGAAACCCACAGCGCCCAACTCACCCCAGAAGATTGGGAAATGATCGCCTTTGGCTATTGGGAAAAAATCACCTATGGCAAAGCCGGGGCAGCCTATGCCAAAGCGCCCCCCACGCCGAAAAACCGCTATCGAGCTGGTAGGGGGTTACAACTCGGCGGCAAAACTCAAGAGGCGATCGCTGCCTACAAACTCCTGTATAACACTTATCCCAACGAGCCAGAAACCGCCCAAGGCTTAATCCATCTCTCCCGCTTAGTCGATCTCGAACCCGCCCAGGATTACCTCAATATCGTCATTGCACAGTTTCCCCACAAAGCCCCCGAAGCCCTGATCGAACAAAGCAAAGTATTAGACGCGCTCAAAAGTTCCGAGTCGGCAAAACAGGCGCGACAGTCCGTTTTAACCCAATACAGCAAGTCAGAAGAAGCCGCCAAACTGCGATGGCAACAAGCCGAAGATGCTGCCGACAACGGCAACCTGCTGCAAGCTTGGAGAGTTGCCCAAGAAATCACCGTCGAAAACCCCGATACTGAGTACGCTCCCGAAGCTGCCTTCTGGGTGGGCAAATGGGCGCAAAAACTCGGTAGAGAACGGGATGCCAAAGCCGCCTATGAATATGTCTTACAGCGCTATCCTGAATCATACTATGCCTGGCGATCGGCTCTCATGCTCGGCTGGAATGTGGGCGACTTTACCACCGTTCGCTATCTCGAACCCAGCGTGGAATACACCATTCCTCGTCCCCTTTTACCCGCCGGTTCCGAAACCCTCAAAGAACTCCATCAACTGGGACAAGATCGAGACGCTTGGACACTCTGGCAAGTAGAATTTACCAACCCCATGGAACCCACGGTTGCCCAACAGTTTACCGATGGCATTATGCGCTTGCAAGTGGGCGATTATTTAGACGGAATGTTTATGCTCAATAGCCTCGCTTGGCGAGACGATCCTGAAGAGCAAAACCAATATCAGTCCCTCCGTCAACAACTCGCCTATTGGCAAGCTCTCTATCCTTTTCCTTATCTCGAACCGATTGAAAGTTGGTCAAAAGATCGGCAACTCAATCCCCTTTTGGTCACCGCTCTGATTCGCCAAGAATCTCGGTTTATGCCCGAAATTAAATCCGTTGTGGGTGCGACTGGCTTAATGCAAGTGATGCCCGAAACCGGAGAATGGATTGCGGGTAAAATCAATTTAGCGAGTTATCAGTTGGACAATCCTAATGATAATATTAAGTTGGGAACCTGGTACTTGGACTATACCCACAGCGAATATAATAATAATTCCTTGTTAGCTGTAGCCAGTTACAATGCCGGCCCCGGAAATGTGGCAGACTGGTTGAACCGCTTCGGGTTACGCGATCCCGATGATTTTGTGGAAAAAATTCCCTTTCCGGAAACCTATGGCTATGTGAAATCCGTTTTTGGAAATTACTGGAATTATCTGCGCTTGTATAATCCCGATATCATGCAAAAGATGGAAAAAATTAACTAAATTAGAGAGATATTATATCAAATCCGAATAATCAGTTATAGTATGTCATTGCGAAGGTCGCGCAAGCGGAATGAAGCAATCTCGATTATCTCGCTAATTGTAGCGTTTCCGCTTCGCGGACATGAAAGCGAAGCTTCGCTAACGCGCAAGCTTCGCTAACGCCAAGATTAGGGAATTTTGCGATTGCTTCATTCCACTTCGTTCCATTCGCAATGACTGATCTCAATGAGACTGTACTCCGTTACAGCGCAAAGCGCTGTATGACAATCGCGGATGGGAGCTAACCATTAAGGAGCAGCGTAAACAGATCCGGCGTTTGTTGCGTAGCTCACTGAGTCTCAAAACTTATTTTACCGAAATTTTATCGGAAATCTGGGAAGATGCGCGATCGGATGTTGAAGATATTTACCCGAAGATCGATTTGCCTGAAGTTTGTCCGTTCCCAGAAGATTTAGAGGTTTTGCTAACGGAAAAATTTTGGGATTCACGGAGACAGAAAAAACAGAATTAGATCGGATTAGAGCCAAATGTTAAGCCAGAGAGTCTTGTTTAGTACCAATGTATAGTAAAATAATGAAAATAACTGGATATCAACCCTTACCTATTCGTAAACTATGCCAACTGTTGAATATAATCTAGAATTTTGGTCAAATTATAGCTGGTCTGACCAAGGCGATGAATGGTCTCATGCTTGGGGCGGCACGGAGTTTTTATGGTGGGGAACTCTGTATCCCCGGATTCAAGCCTTCATTCCCACGGGCAGCATTTTAGAAATTGCTCCGGGTTATGGTCGATTTACCACCTATTTCAAGGATTATTGTCAAGAGTTAAGTATTGTTGATTTAGCTGAACCCTGTATTGAAATTTGTCAAAAGCGGTTTGCTAACTATTCCCATATTAACTATTATGTGAATGATGGCAAGTCTTTAGATATGATTCCAGACGGCTCCATAGATTTTGTGTTTAGCTTTGATTCTTTGGTTCATGCAGAATCAGATGTGATGCAAGCCTATTTAATGCAATTAGGGCGCAAGCTGAAGCCCAATGGCGCAGGATTTTTTCATCATTCTAATATCGGTCACTTTAAGGATAGTTCGGGAAATCTGCCTTTTCCTAATCCCCATATGCGAGCTGAAAGTATGACGGCTAATCTGTTTGCCGAATATTGCGAGCAGGCCGGACTGCAATGCTTAAGCCAAGAATGGATTAATTGGGGAGATCAGGATGAGATACTTAAGGATTGTTTATCGACGTTTAAGGTTAAAGATGCTCACTGGAATCAAAATAACCGGGTTTTGAAAAATCCCCATTTTATGGAGGAAGCTAAACGGTTGCAAGATATTTCTGTGTTGTATCGTCCTTCTCGGTTTTAGGACAAATCCGGTTTCCGCAAGCGGACATGAAAATGGGAAAAGAGAAGCGGGCAAGATACCCGCACTCCTCGAATTCTTTGATAGGACTGGAGTGGGAGCATCTTGCTCCCTGGATTTTTAATTAGGGTATTTAATTACTGCGCGGTTTCAATTCAATCCAGGGATGCTGAACGCGGGCAAGACTGCCACCGGGAAAGGGATCGGTTTGGGAGCGGTTAGGCGCGGTAATCAGATGGGTAACTTTTTCGACTTGGGCGAAGTTGGGGGCATGGGGGAGCCATCGGAGGAGAAATTGGCGGATGACTCGCCGTTGTAGGGAAAGAGGCGCGTCGGTGAGCTGTTGGCGGTTGAGTTTGGGTCGGTCAGGTTGGGTGGATTGGGTATAAAGATTGCTTGCTAAAGATTCGAGATACTCAACATCGGCTTGTAGGAGTTCGGCGGTTGTCGCTAGATGGTTAGAGGCTCCGGGGTTGATGTTCTCTAGGGCGGGGATAAGGTGCAGTCTAATTTGGTTGCGGGTATAGCGGGTGTCTTGATTGGTGGGATCTTCCCAGATGGGGAGCTGGAGCTGTTGGCAAAATTGGGCGGTTTGCGATCGCCCAATTTCCAACATCGGCCGCACCAATTGCACCCTTTCCGTGAGGGGACGCTGCCAACTGAGAGCAGCGAGTCCATCGAGTCCACTGCCGCGAATCAGGTTATGGAGCAGGGTTTCAGCGCGATCGCTTTTCGTATGCCCGGTGACTACCCTGGAAAATCCATGGGTTTCAGCCAGTTCGATCAAGGCAGAATAACGCCAGGAGCGGGCGGCAGCCTCCCCATGAAGGGGGCGCTCGGCGGTTTTTTGATAAAACTGGAGGTTCCAATGCCCAGCCATCTCTGAGACCTGCTGGGCGTTGGCTGCCGAATCCGATCGCATTTGATGGTCGCAGTGGGCAACCCCTAACTGCCATCCCCACTTGGGTTGCAAGTCTAGGAGCAGTTTCAGAAGGCAAACGGAATCTTGACCTCCGGAAACGGCTACTAATAGGGACTCCTGGGGGGGAAGCAGGTGGGGCCGCGATCGCAACGTCGCCTGAAATCTGGCGTGCAAGTCGCTCCAATCTGGTTTAGAAGAACCAGCCATAGGAATGCAACCCTTTACCCAACAAATTCACGCCCATATAGCACACCCAGACCACACAGAACCCGGCAGACGCGAGAATGGCGGGACGGCGGCCTTGCCAGCCTTTGGTAATGCGAGCATGGAGATAGGCGGCGAATACCAGCCAGGTGATTAGGGCCCAGGTTTCTTTAGGGTCCCAACTCCAGTACGATCCCCAAGCTTCATTTGCCCAGACTCCTCCAGCGATAATGCCGATGGTGAGCAGGGGAAAGCCGAGGCCGATCATCCGATAGCTGATATTGTCCAAAACTTGAGCAAGGCTCAGGGTTTCCGGCGACCACACTGGGTCACCGAGCGGAGTCGAGGTAGGGGGAGTTTCCAGATTGATCCGCTCTAGGGTAGCGACATTACTACTGCCCTGGTTGAACTGAACAGAGGGTACATCAGAGACCGTTTCCAGTTTATTTAGGGGGGTTTGGCGACGGTTGCTATTGCCGTAGGAGCTACCGGTGAGGCTAACCGCTTGACCTCGTGTGACGATTAAAAAGGCGATCGCCAACAGGGAACCCACCATCAAACAGGCATAGCTCAGAAGCATAACGCTTACATGCATCATCAGCCAATTGGACTGAAGCGCCGGAACCAGGGGTTCAGCCACCTGCATTTCACCGGGTAAAGAGAGAGCAGCAAAGGCAGTAATTCCCATAGCGACGGGGGAAGTGACTGCACCTACCCACCGGGAGCGGCTCAGATATTCCGCCAGCAGATGGGTGGCAGTGAGTCCCCAAGCAATGAAAAATAGGGATTCGTAGAGGTTACTGAGGGGAAAGTATCCCGCTTCGATCCAACGAGCGCCGAGTAGGGAAGCGATGGACAAATTGGCGATCGCCATCCCTGCGGTTCCCAAGGTCGCTAGATAGGGGATTTTGGGAAAAGCCATCCCCGACCAATACAGTAGCATCGTCACCAAGAGGACGGCAAAGCTTAGATTATCTAGGCTATTCTGGAGCGTGACCAGATCCATTATGTTGTATTTCTCCCAACGTTAAGGTGTTCTCTTCTTCTAGATCCTATCGGAAATGGAGTCAATCATCAGGGGTTTGGGTGAGTTTTAAGTGAATGGTTATCATACGTTGTGAATCCTCAAAACTTGCAGCGCTCATCGGTGCGATAGACCAGAAAACCCGGTAAAGTAAAGAAGTGTAAACCCATTTTCAGGAAGGGCCAAACCATCTATGCGTGTAATCTTAATGACGGGTAAAGGCGGAGTGGGTAAAACCTCCGTAGCAGCAGCAACTGGGTTGCGATGTGCAGAATTGGGCTATAAAACCCTGGTGCTAAGTACCGATCCGGCCCACTCCCTAGCAGACAGTTTCGATCTCGAATTAGGTCACGAAGCGCGATCGGTTAAACCCAACCTTTGGGGGGCAGAACTCGATGCGCTTATGGAGCTAGAAGGCAACTGGGGAGCCGTCAAGCGCTACATTACCGAAGTCCTGCAAGCGCGAGGTTTAGATGGGGTGCAAGCCGAAGAACTGGCCATTTTGCCAGGAATGGATGAAATTTTCGGCTTAGTCCGCATGAAGCGCCATTATGACGAAGGCCAATATGATGTGCTGATTATCGACTCTGCCCCCACCGGAACCGCCCTCAGACTGCTGAGTATTCCTGAAGTTGGGGGGTGGTACATGAGACGCTTTTACAAGCCCTTGCAGGGGATGTCTGTGGCGCTGCGACCCCTTGTTGAGCCGTTGTTTAAGCCCATCGCCGGATTTTCCCTCCCGGATAAAGAAGTGATGGATGCACCCTATGAATTTTATGAGCAAATTGAAGAATTAGAGCGCGTTTTAACCGACAATCACCAAACCTCGGTACGTCTAGTGACCAATCCAGAGAAAATGGTGATCAAAGAATCTTTACGCGCCCATGCCTATTTGAGCTTGTATAATGTGGCTACAGATTTAGTCATTGCTAACCGCATTATTCCCGATGAAGTCAACGATCCATTCTTCCAACGTTGGAAGGCTCATCAACAGGAATACCGCCAAGAAATTCATGAAAACTTTAGCCCGCTTCCGGTCAAAGAAGTTCCTCTGTTTGCCGATGAGATGTGTGGATTAGAGTCTTTGGAGCGCTTGAAAGAAACCCTCTATAAAGATGAAGACCCGACTCAGGTTTATTACGAAGAGAATACGATTCGAGTGGTACAAAATGACGATCACTATAGCTTAGAGCTATATTTACCCGGCATTCCCAAAGACCAAATTCAGCTCAATAAAACGGGGGATGAGTTAAATGTGCGGATTGGCAACCATCGACGCAATTTAGTTTTACCCCAATCTTTGGCTGCCTTGAGTCCGTCTGGGGCGAAAATGGAGGAAGATTATCTTAAGATTCGGTTCACAGAGATGGTGAAGGCTTAAAATTGGGATAATTTGAGATCCTCTAGGGGGAGTTATGAAAAAATATGTTTGCAATGTTTGTGGCTATGTCTACGATCCTGAAGAGGGAGATCCTGATAGTGGGATTGCACCCGGAACAGCCTTTGAAGATATCCCGGATGATTGGGTTTGTCCAGTTTGTGGGGTGGGTAAAGAGGATTTTGAACCGGTAGATTAATGGGTAATAATGGGATCTTGATTATTGGAGGAGGAGCGGCGGGTTTTTTTGCCGCTATCTCCTGCAAAACGGCGAACCCCCAAAGGGAGGTGATACTCCTGGAAGCGGGAAAAACCCTGTTATCTAAGGTGCTGATTTCTGGGGGAGGCCGGTGCAATGTGACCCATGCTTGTTTCGATCCGGCCACTCTGGTGCAGTCCTATCCCAGGGGAGCGAAGGCTTTGCGGGGGGCGTTTACCCGGTTTCAACCGAGAGATACGATCGCCTGGTTTGAGTCCCATGGAGTGTCCCTAAAAACCGAATCGGATGGCCGCATGTTCCCCATAACCGATGATTCGGGCACGATCGCCGATTGTTTAATCCAAGCAGCGAAAAGCCTGGGAGTGCAAATATACACCCGATCGCCAGTTTTGGGAGTGACTACAGGCGATCGCCAGTTTCGGATACAGGTGAAGTCGGGTCAAGACTTGGTAGAAATGAAGGGCGATCGCCTTTTACTGGCAACCGGAAGCCATCCGAGCGGATACCAGTTTGCTCAACGTCTCGGCCATACCCTGGTTCCTCCCGTCCCTTCCCTGTTCACGTTCAAAATTAATGATGCGGCTCTGCGGGAGTTAAGCGGAATTTCAGTCACCGAAGCGCGAGTCGAATTACCCGACCTGAAATTAACCCAAACCGGCCCCGTTTTAGTCACCCATTGGGGATTGAGCGGCCCCGCCATTTTGAAGCTCTCCGCTTGGGGAGCAAGAGACTTAAAACAAACTCAGTATCAAACCCCCTTGAGGATAAACTGGTTACCCCAGTCTCGCCCCGATGAGCTGCGACAAGTGCTGCTCAAGGTAAAATCCCAGTTAGGGGCGAAAACTCTATGGGCCAATTGCCCCGTGCTGATTCCTCGTCGTCTGTGGCAATATTTACTGGGAAAGATTGAGGTAGGCGATCGACTCCAGTGGGCACAATTCTCCAAAACACAACTCAACAAACTCCTACAAACCCTCACTCAAGACACCTATCAAATTAGCGGCAAAGGCGTTTTCAAAGAAGAATTTGTCACCTGCGGCGGTATTCCCCTCAAAGAAGTCAACTTTAAAACCCTAGAAAGTCGGTGTTGTCCCGGCCTACATTTTGCCGGTGAAATTCTAGATATTGACGGCATTACCGGCGGCTTTAACTTCCAAAATGCTTGGACAACCGGGTGGTTAGCCGGACAAGGTATGATACAAGGATGACAACTCAAATCTATGAATCAAAAATGTACCTCGGAGGCTGTATTCATGCCTTTTAGCCAATATAAAAGTATCGCAGATGTCGCTCAACAATTCCAAATCAAGTGCCGTGTAGCCAACTTTGTTCAAGAACTTCCCTTTCCTGTCCCTCAAAGTTTTCGCGAAGACCTAGATTTTATCCTGACCCATGTAGCAGTTTATCATTCTGAATATGCAATTTGTGAAAACTTAATTTACCCCATCTTAAAAGAAGTTTGGAAAACATACTATGAAAAATTAGTGTTGTGGAGTCACCCCACACTCACCTATGATGAAACCCTTTGTGGACAGCCCGATTATGTC
Source organism: Roseofilum capinflatum BLCC-M114 (assembly GCF_030068505.1). Taxonomy (NCBI): domain Bacteria; kingdom Bacillati; phylum Cyanobacteriota; class Cyanophyceae; order Desertifilales; family Desertifilaceae; genus Roseofilum; species Roseofilum capinflatum. Next base: position 174,215 of record NZ_JAQOSO010000079.1, on the reverse strand, counting down.
GTAGCTAGACTCAATCCTTTAGGTCATCTTATTTTTGATAAACCCTATTTTCTAGTCGTCGAAGCTAAACAAGATAAATTTGAGGAAGGATGGGGGCAATGTCTAGCTGAATTAGTCGCTATTCAGAAAATCAATGAAGATTCAAAGCAGGAAATCATCGGCATCGTTTCTAATGGTCGAGTCTGGGAATTTGGACAACTCAAAGGGAATGAATTTACCCGCAACTCAGTCCCCTATGTTATGGGTGATTTAGATCGACTCTTTGCCGTTATCAATGCTCTATTTCATCAATGTTTGCTAGAATAAAAAGATATTATCAATATACAGCGATATCAAAATGAAATTAGCAGAAGCATTAACAGAGAGAGCCGCACTGAGTCGTCGATTACAAGAACTGCGCGATCGCATTCTCCGAAATGCCAAATACCAGGAAGGAGATACTCCTGCTGAAGCCCCCAATACTTTACTCAAGGAGTATGACAAAACGGCAAAAGCATTCAGCAAGCTAGTCGTCAAAATCAACCAAACCAATAACGCCATCCAATTAGACAATGGTGTATCTATGATAGAGGCATTGGCTCAACGAGATAATCTTAAACTCAAGCATTCTCTGTATACTAGATTAGCCGCAGAAGCCACCCCTACCTTTAATCGGTATAGTAAAACCGAAATTAAATTTGTTAGTTCTGTTACCGTTATCGATATCCAAAAATCTGCGGATAAATTAGCCAAGGAATATCGAATCTTAGATGGAAAAATTCAACAAGCCAATTGGACTCATGATTTGATCGAATGAAGCGAAAAGAACTAATATCAAGTCCGGTTTCCGCAAGCGGACATGAAAATGAGTTAAACTAGCGGGCAAGATGCCCGCACTCCCTCAATTATTTGATATTACTGGAGTGGGAGCATCTTGCTCCCTACATTTTTAATTATGGTATTCAAGCAGATTTGATATAAAATAGAACAAGTCGGTAGCATTCAAACTGAGGCGGGCACAAACCCCTCTCCAACTGGGTTAAGTTGGACTCCTTGGTAGAGCAACAAGCGGCTCTGGGGTTCGATTCCCCGGCTATACATCTTATGCTTGTGCAACGTCACTCGTGTAAAGGGTAGAGCGTACTGTTAGAACCAAGTGTCGATCGCTTGAATGTGAGGGTGGGTCAGGGGACATTTAATCAAAACTCAAACCAGAATATACAGCAGTTTTCGCTGCTATGAGGTACATTTTGATCCCCCTAAATCCCCCTTAAAAAGGGGGACTTTCTGGTTCCCCCCTTTTTAAGGGGGGTTAGGGGGGATCTTTCCCTGCTGTACCTCATTACCGCGCAAAGCGCTGTAATCAAAACTCAAACCAGAATATAAATCACATCAATCAGCGCCCTACTAGAATTCTACTCTTCCTGTATGTGGGTTGTTTGAGTTTCTGTCCCTTCAGGAATAGTGCGTGTTGTTTGATAGACTTTAATTGGTCGTTCTATGCCTCGAAAGCGATAACTTCCCAGGGGCATAAATCCCCGACGAACGCGCAACAGTTTATAAGTCGTTTCACTGACCACACATTCTCCAGGAGGACAAATTCCTTCCATACGAGAAGCTAAATTAATCGTCGATCCTAATACGGTATAATCGACTCTTTGGGAGCTGCCAATATCTCCCACAACTGCCTTACCACTATTAATGGCAATTCTGAGTTCTAAGGGTTCATTCCAGCGATTGTTTTTATTTAAGTGTTCCAAGCGAGTGAGCATTCCTCTGGCGGCTGCCACTGCCCGGTCTGCGTGATCGGGTTGCACTTCTGGAGCGCCAAAAAATGCCATGATGCAATCGCCAATAAATTTATCTAAGGTTCCTTTGGCGACAAACACTTCGTGGAGCATTTCTTCAAAGAAATTATTTAAAAGCTCGGCAATTTCTGAAGGAGAAAGGCGCTCGGAAAGGGCGGTAAAGCCAACAATATCGGCAAATAAAATACTAATTTCATATTCGGCTAGGGGTAAGCGTCCATCGGTAAGCGCTCCGGCTGCCATCATTTGCTGGACAACAGAGGGGGTATGATAGCGTTCCAGGCGCTGACGGATGTTTTCTTGATCTCTGAGTTTTTGTTCGAGGAGCCACCGTTGGACAGAGGAGGCGACTAAGTTCCCAAGAGCGGAGAAAAAACTGAGGTCTTCTTCTGCTTCTAGGGTGGTGTACTGGGTAGAGACATGGGCATCGGCATAGAGAACGCCAAAGACTTGTTCTTCTTCCCAGAGGGGAACGGCCATCACGGAACGAATGCCTTTACTAAGGATACTCATTTCCCCTTCAAAGCGTTCATCGGCTTGTGCGTCTGCGGTTTGAATGGCGACTCTTTCGATAAAGACTTTTTGACAGATACTGTGGGAGATCCAACTGCCATCGGCGGCTAGGGGATCATCACTTTGATGACGGGTAGCGAGGCGAACGATTTTAAGTCGTCCGGTGCTTTCTAGGTCAATGAGGAGGGCAATGCGATCGATGCGTTTGAGGTCTCGAAAAACGGCTTCTTGGACTTGGAGAAAGATGGCTTCGAGGGAACCGGCGGAGTTGAGGCCTTTGCTAATGTCTACGAGATCTTTGAGCCTAGCGATCGCCTTACGGTTACTGCTGGCGGTATCTTGGTCATTCTGGGGTTGCAGCCATAATCTTTGCAGGTCTTTAACATTCCGGAGAATGGTTGTACCGTCGGTACTCAATTCTGGGACTTTGGAGGGGTCATCCCCAGAGGGTTGCAGAATGAGAACCACTAAGGAAACCACACCAATTTGCACCACATCTCCATGATGAATCCATTGTGCAGAGGTGGCCGGTAATCCGTTTAATAATGTGCCATTGAGACTCCCCAGATCTTCGATGAGCCATCCGTTGCCACGGGTGACGATTTGACCATGGTGACGGGAAACGCCAAAAAAAGGGAGGCAGAGGTTACAGTCGGGCGATCGCCCTAAAACAAAGGGATTATCTTCGACCAATACGGTTCCTTCCGTATTCCCCTCAACTTGTATCCGCAGTTTGAGTTGGCTCATTGTCTTTTAACCCCTTCACCCATGGTAATTTCAGCATTCAGCAAGAACCAACGCAACCTAGGCAACTCTAAGTTACCCCTCTTCTGAGTCCAATCCAAGTAGTCACTCAAGTGTGAATGGAACGTCATACGCTATCAATTGCTTTTTCGACCGTAATCCAGACCTAAACTGGATAAACCCTGACCCTAGTATCCCCTGCCGACCGATTGTTGGCCGGGTATTCTCTCTATTGTAAATAATGAAGCTCAGAATCACCTCTGGCTGCGATCGATCTCAGGGAAATTTCACTGGTATTACTGATGACTGAAGGAGCTGAGTCCACCCTACCCTTTGAGGACACTTTCAATTGCATCTAAGCGCCGCTTTTGATCCTTTCTGACGGTACTGCGATAGGAGCCGAGTCCATGGGCTTCGAGTTCTCCGGTGGTGGGGTTGACAAAAGAGCGCACGCGGGCACAGAGTACGGCTTCTTTGGAATTGTGTTGAAGTTGCTGACAGGTTTTCAGATGTTCAATGTAGGCTTTTCCTGCTAGGGGAGATTGGTTCATTAAATCCACTCCAGCGACCAGTTCAAAGGTTCCCAGGTGAACGCCGACGGTTTGCGCTTCTTCTTGCAATTCGGTAATCCAGGGCTTCAGCCGTTTCAGTTGTCGGCGGTCGGCTTCTTCTGGGGTATATGCCCCATGTTGATAGGCGAAGGTTCCCAGGTTATGTCTGGAGTTTCCGGGATCGGTATGGCCAAAATAGAGATCGGTATAGCCTCCGCTTGGGGTGCGGGTTCCTTCAGCCACGCCAATGGCGATCGCCCCTAGGGAGTTGGGTGTGGCAAACAGGTCTTCTGTCGAGAGGGTGATGAATTGGGCGGATACCCTAAATCTGGGGAACTTCCGTTGTTGGGCGCGATCGGCTTGAGATGTGGGTGTAAATAATCCTCCAATTAATCCCAGCGTGACCAAAATTTGCAACCAGCAGAGAATAAACCATCCTCGATTTTGAATCAATTTTCTCAAGACTTCTAACCAGGGCAACCCGCGCATCTAAACCCCAAATTCAACAACAACAGGATTGAGTTTCCCATAAGGGATCGCCATAAAACATCCTCTTATTGGGTGATTTTAATCTGTTTTCCGAGAAATTACAGGATTTCCCGATTCTCTATTTCTGACTGCCTATGGCCAATAACGTGACCTCCCAAACCAATCTCGGTTGGACATAACTGAGAAGGGCGCGACGGGCCTTTTCCAAGGGTTGCAGTTTTTGGGAAGATTGGTAATTTTGCCAATAGAACTGTTGTAGATAGCCAATGAGCCAGAGTTGGGTGGGAGTATCTAAGGTTTGAGGAATGGTTTTGGCTAGGGTTAATAATTCTCTGGGAGTAGGAGGAAGATTCTGTAAGGACTGTAACATTTCTGCTGGGCAAGCTTGTAATTGTTCAAAAGCGGCGATCGCCTCCCCAGGACTGCCCTGAGCTAAGGCCATGACTGTGGGGCGATCGACAATTTCTCCATAGCCTCGCCATTTTAGCACCTGGGCTAGGTCTTCTGGACTGAGACGATAAAAGGGAATCCGCCGACAGCGAGAAACAATGGTGGACAATAAGGCGGCCTCCGAACTAGCAATGACAATCAGGGTCGCTTGACCCGGTTCTTCCAAAGTCTTCAATAATCCATTGGCTGCCCCTTCTGCCATCAAATCGGCTTGGTCAATGACCACCACAGACCGGGGTGACTCCAAAGGGGGACGGCTGAGAAATTGACTAATCTCCCGTACTTGTTCAATCCGAATCCGGGGCGGTGCTTTCCGTTTCACCCCTTCAGCTTTCGCCTGACTCACCGATAATAATTGTCCCTGATGTTGATAAGTGGGTTCTACCCACAATAGATCCGGATGGTTCCCCTGTTCCATCCGTTTTCTGAGCCGCCCTCGTTGTTCGGCAGGGGCTTCTGTACTGGCTAGATACTCGGCAAAATAACCGGCCGTAAGACGCTTGCCAATGCCTTCGGGCCCCACAAATAGATAGGCTGGTGCAATCCGGTTTTTGGCGATCGCCTGACTGAGCAACTTCACCGCTTGCGGTTGGCCCATCACCCCTTCAAATCCCATGGTCATTGTGTCGCCCCAGTTCATTGGACTGATTTTACCTTGCAAGTTCTTGTGATTAACATCACGACTTTTCGGCTGTCAAGTCACAGAAATATTTCTTTACAATCTGTTATATTTGTTTACAACAAGGGCAAACAAAGAGGTCAAACTTATGTATACAACCGTTAATCCTGAAGGACAGCTCAATAACTACGCCAACGAGCCTCAGATGTACTATGCACAATTTCCCAGTCAAGAACAACAGCAACGTTATATGTTCCAAGGGGCGATCGCTGCCCTCCTCGTCACCGCATTGATGCTCACTGGAATTGCTGTCAGCTAAAGTTTTCTCTCCTCTCTCATACTAGGTTATTGATCGAGCCACTTAGCACATTGCTGAGTGGTTTTTTGTTGCCTGTTTGACGTTGCCGGAATGCACACAAGGCCTACATCTTCACAGTCTTCATTGATCGGAAATTTTGAGCGTATATCCATGAGAACCGCCCTGAAGATCGCCGATAAATACATCATATTGCCCTGGAGGCCATTGACCGGGAATCTCGACCGTTGAACCATCATGGGAAGGAACACAAAGGTCAAAATCCTGGGGGCCATCAATTTTCAGAGTGGGGTTACCAGAACTTTGCAAACGGAAATGAATGGACGTATCGGCCGTAACCGTAAGGGTGACATTAGGAGCTTCAGCTAAATTGCCGCAATTGCTTGGGGTGGGGCCCCCAGATAGGCCAGCGATCTCTAGGGGTTGAAACCCAGGACTGATAGTGGTTTGAGTCGTTTGGGCATCACTACTCAGAGGAGTCAGGGAGGCGATCGCCCCTGCAATGGCTGAGACCAAAAATATAGAGACTTTCTTCATGGGTTCATCCTCTTAGGAGAAAAGAATCGGGACACTGCCCTAGTCTTATCATCTACGACTCTAGGGCTATGGGATCAGATGATTTTATCCCATCCCTTGTTTCCATCCTCAGTGTTCAGAGAGATGGGAGAAGTTCCACGACTCATTTTATAATTAGGCTCTGGTTGCTCACCTGAACCTCCTGGAACGGTTGCCATTGAATATACCGCAGGCGATCGCCTTGAGATAGGGGCACTTCTTGAACCTGAATATTGGGCGGTAGATTGGCCAAAATCTTAGAATCAAATAGCACTAAGGTATTCACCCTTGGATCGAGGTTGGCTAAATCGTCAGTGAGCATCATGCCTAAATCCGAAGAGAAATAGTCGCGAAAATAATAGGACACGAGCCGCCCATAGTGACCACTAGAAAGAACGGTGGTGCTTGTTGGGGGAAAGTTATTTTCAATCACCTGCTGTCGCTCAATCATAAAGCGATCGTAGTCCTGAAGGCTGGTTGAGGTGCGCCATTGGGTTGGGCCCCAGATAAAGAGTAAACTATTGCAGAGAATAAAGCTAATAATCCAGATTTTTAGGGCTTGGGGAGAGCGAGAACGGTTTTGTTGTAAATACCGCTCCAGGGCGAGGGCTGCCAGTAGAATCACTACGGGCATAACGGTATAACTATGACCTTGGCGTTGGAAATGGACAAAGGTGAGATAGAAAAGACTGGGAAAGCACCAGAGGAGAATGGCTTGAGTTCGCCAGTCGCGGATGGGAAGGGGAGGAATGGCAGAGCGATGAGCATAGGCAAGTCTGAGTAGGGGTAGGGTGACAAACCCTAGGGTCATGACCAGGGTATAGAGCCATAATCGGATATTGGAGATAATTTCTTGAATGCTATCGCTATCTTTGAGATGGCCGTCTAACCAAATTTGGATGGCTGCAACATAGGCATCAAAGCCACCAGAGAGCATGAGTAGGGGAATACCCCAGAGTGAAACCCCGATCGCCCCTGCACCCAAGGCTAAGATGATATCGGTGGCTCGATACCGTTGTTCTCGCCATCCTAACCCCGCAGCCACACACCAGAGGGGAAACAGGAAAATAGGAGTATTGGGACGGATACCGCCAGATAATCCTAACAGGAGAGCCGAAAGCAGCAGAGCGCGTTTATTCCCATGACGGCTATGATGACAGGCGATAACAATCAGAGTGACCCAAGCCAGCTCTAGGGTGTAGGATAATCCCACTTCGCTATAAAACCAAATTAGGGGACTCGATAGCATCAGAAATGCGGCGATCCATGCCACAGTGCGATTAAACCAGAGATTTCCTAAAACATAAATGGCGCACGTGGCGATCGCCATGGCGATAATATTCACCATCACTAAACTTTGATTGGCATCGTGCAACCAAAGGTTTAGTAAACGAGCTGATAAAATCAGGACAATAAACGTACCGGGAGCATGGGGTTGATGGCGTTCGAGATCGAACTCTTCCATCGCCCAAGCAAAGTTCACGCTATCGTGTTCGTAAAGGATCTGACTTTGGAAGGGTAAGCGAGTGGCGATCGCCAGTACAAACAGTACCACTAACGGCCAGCGATGTTGCAGAAAACGAGCCATGATTGTTGTTGGAATTTTGTCATGCTAAACTTTAGCACTACTCCTTACCACTAAGGTAAAAACATCAATTCCCCTCGCAGGATATCTTCCGCTTCAGCAATCGTGCGGACTCCCCGTTCAGTTAACAATTGATTCAGTTCGGGGTCAGTGGTGAAGCGACGACCTTGGTTAAAGTAGACCGTCGTCACTGGAAAAGTTTCATCTCCCCTAGGGCCAGCACCTATGATGTACTCAGCAATAACAATAACATCCGGTTCCGAGCCATCAAAGTCAATTTCCTGGAAAGACACCGCTTTTAATTCGGAGAAAATCCAAGACTCTGCATGGGTGTTTGCCGGTAAAGTGTGCATGACTTCGCCATTGGTCTGCATCACGTGAAATTCCAGACTATTCTGAAATTCTGTGGCCACAAAAGCCACCTCTCCTACGTCTCGAAGACCGAGCCAAAAACTCTGGTCAATAATAATTTGGCGATCGGGCAAAAATAAATTACGTTCTACCCAACCCAGTTCGGCAGCATTAAGCAATCGAGGTGGGGTGAGATTTTTGGCGGTTTGGGCAATTTCCGGGAAAGGTTTGGGGCTACTAGAGACGGTGAAGCTCACACCGATAAGAGCCATAAATAATATCAACGCAAATCGTTTTAATCCCTTCATGATTGATGTCTACCTTCGCTCTTCTATAGCGTTTCTCTCTTCTATGAAGTACAGTTTGAAGCCTTAGACCCTAAGCACTACAAGCTATTGCCTATTGCCTATTGCCTATTGCCTAGCGCGAAGCGCCATATCACCATGTTAAGATAAAATTAGTGAAATCGTTCATTACTGATTCCTATGCCCCTAACTCTCCAATTCCAACAACTGGATATTCCCCCTGGTCAAAGATTACTGATTCATGACCTGAACTGGGAAGAATTTGAGCAATTTTTAATTGAACTGGGAGAAAAACGTGCCAGTCGGATTGCTTACAGTCACCATACTTTAGAAATCAGAATGCCACTACCAAAACACGAACGCGCTAAATCTTTAATTGGGGATATGGTAAAAATTTTGTTAGAAGAACTAGAAATTGACTGTGAATGTTTCGGATCGACGACATTCAAGCGCCAAGAAATGGGATTTGGGATTGAACCCGATCAATGCTTTTATATTCAAAATCATGCTCAAATGCGAGGAAAGCGAAGAATGAATCTAGCCATCGATCCGCCTCCTGATTTGGCGATTGAAGTTGATGTTACGTCTAAAACTCAGACCGATGCTTATATCCGCTTGGGGGTTCCGGAATTGTGGATTTATGACGAGACTGAACTGAAGATATATGGGTTGGAAGATGGGGAATATCAACAGATTGAACAGAGCAAAGTTTTCCCAGAGTTTCCCATAGTAGATTGGGTGAAAGAAGTGTTAGCAAGAAGTTATGCGATCGGTCGAAGTCCGGCTCTACGAGAATTTCGTCAACAGATCCGACGGTTAAGGAACTGATGTATGCGAACTCTTAAAATAGAACTTTAACTAAAGATTTTGCTAAATGATAAACCACCGGCACAGAAACTGCATTACCTAGCTGTTTCTTGGCTGTACTTTCTCGCTTGGCAAGCTGAAACCATTCAGGGAAACCTTGTAAACGGGCATAGTCTTGAGCTGTAATAGGCTTGTATTTTTTACGGTGATAAACGCGCTCAATAAATTCTTGTTTATAGCGTTTGGGATCTTGACAGTCAAAACAAATCGTAGTGATATAATCTCTCATTCCAGTAGCTGTTAAGGTTCCAATGGCATCTGCATGGGCTAGAATTATTTTAGCAACTCCATGAATACCGGCGGAAATTTTAGAATTAACAAATTCATAGCCGGAAGCATCAAACCTGAGAATCTTTTTGGCGATCAAGTTTTCTAGTTCTTCTGGATGCAGATCGGAGATTAATTCATTCAAATGATGAAATTTTAAGGGATTTCCATCTTTAGGGCCATATATTTTCTTGCGTCGATTTTTAAGAATGGTGGTGCAAATAGACTTTTCGCGATCGCTGGTCTCAATTAAATCCCAAGAATGAATTGTGGTATGACCATCACGAATATCAGCAAACACAAAGAAATCATTGAGTTCATCGTTTTTCTGAAATCGATTTCTGGACGCAGGAGGGCGATCGCCAAATAATATAGAAGGTGATATTTTTTGCTTTTGTACGGGACGCTTCGAGACCCCTGCGATAAAATCATAGAGTTTAGGACGTTGATTTAAGGGTTTAGGAAATTGAAACTGATGCGGATTTTCGAGCTGTTCATGAATACCGACAATAAAGACGCGATCGCGGTCTTGCGCTAAACCAAAATCATAGGAATTTAAAACCTGATAGTTTACCCAATATCCAGCTTGTCTGAGTTGGCTTAGAATGGCTTGTAAGCTCTGTAGATGTCTGGGTTCTGTTAATCCTTTGACATTTTCAAAGATAAATAATTTGGGTTGGTTTAACTGTACCAAACGAATCACATCAAACCACAGTTGACCCCTTTTATCTGCAAATCCCTTAATTTGTCCGGCAATTGACCAAGGTTGACAGGGAACTCCACCCACAATCAAATCAACTGAGTGGGGTAAATACCCCAGTTGAGAAATATCTCCTAAATTGGGTTCTTCTGCATTAATGTAACGGATAAAGTTAGTTTGATATACCGAAATTGCTTCGCGATCGATTTCTGCATAGCCCAAACATTTCCCCCCTAATTGTTCGAGTGCGAGCCTAAATCCACCAATGCCTGCAAACAAATCAATAAACGTAAATGTGGGATTCAGACTCACCCCAGAATAGGGATTCAAGGGATTAAATAATTCGATTTGAATAGGGGATGCAGCTTGCATCTGGGTCATACAAGAACTTAAAATCAGTTTATTTAGTATACCAGTTTCTGTGAGCTGATGACCATTACTCCTAATTAGCCAGAGAAGAGGGACTTTTACCTTCGTTGCTACAGATTAGTCAGACGACTCAATCCGCTTGACTCTAGCTTCTAAAGCCTGTAACTTTTCCTCTAAATTCAGATGGTCTGATTCATTATTTAAGCTGTACCCAATCAGCCGATCCAGAATTTGATTCTGGCGCACAGAAGAGCTGGCTAAATCACCATATTTACCAATGAGTTCGCGAAGCACATCACTTTGCGCTTCTTGGCTGCCTTTTAGTGCTTCTAAACTCATTCTAAATTCTTGTTGAGTCGCTCTAAAGACTTCTAGACTCCCTCTGAATTCTTGTTGAGTGGCTCTCATGGTTTCTAAACTGGCTCTCATGGCTTCTAAACTGGCTCTCATGGTTTCTAAACTGGCCCGGACTTCTTGTTGGCCTTCTTTAAGTTCAACTTGGCTTTCTTGTAGTTCTCTTTGAACGGCTAACATGCTTTGGATTATATTTTGCATCTCTTCAAATGTCATACCCGATTCTCCCATTGAAATGACTGAATACTATTTTAGCTAACAAAAGACGATCGCCATGTTAAGATGGAATTCAGCTATATCCTCCTGGGGCCACAAGCGAGATAATCAGCTATGGCAACGAAAACTAAAACCCAAGTTCCGGTCACTCCGACTCCTGCAACTCCGGCTAAAAATGCTCTCCCTACACCGAAACCGTTTACGGAGTCTTTGCCTGCTGTGGAAACGGATACGGAGAGCGCAACGGTGCAGATGAGTGCCATGAGTGCGACTCCTCCGGATGAGCAGGGAACAGGGAGCGGCGATCGCGCCCAATTTTCTCCCCTAGGGTATCAATTTAGTCAAATATCGGTGGCTCCGACTCGTGCAAATCCGGCTCTGTTACAGTCCCAAACTGAGGATGAAGACCGGCCCAATTTTAGAAAAGATGGCACATTCGAGACGAGTCAATCTGTAGAAAAACGGATACAGTTAAAGCGGGGAAAAGGGCAACCCTTACCCGATCGCACGCGATCGTTTATGGAAGACCGGTTTGGGAATGATTTTAGTCAAGTTAGAGTTCATACCGATAGCACCGCCGTACAACTGAGCCAAGACCTAAAAGCTAAAGCCTTTACCCATGGTCATGATATTTACTTTAATTCCGGACAATATAACCCCAGTTCAACCGGTGGTAAACGACTTTTAGCCCATGAATTGACCCACACCATCCAGCAAAAAGGGGCGAAACTCAAGCCCAAAAAAGTCGAAACTGAACTCACGAAACCCCATAAAATTTCGGCCAAACTGGAAAAATCTAACCCAAAGACACCAGAGGTTAAGCCCAAACCTGTAGTTAAAAACGTGCAGCGTAAAGAAGAAAAAAGTGGTATTGATGTCAATTTGAAGCCTTTGGGGGGAAGTCTGCAACCCAAAGAAGAATCAAGTGGCATTGATGTGAACTTGAAACCGCTTGCGGGGAATGTGCAACCCAAAGAAGAATCAAGTGGTATTGATGTGAACTTGAAACCCCTTGCGGCTCAAATTCAGCGCACCAACAGTGATGGGGGGAAGATCCAGACAGAATTAATTGTAGGGGCAGTTGGCGATCGCTACGAACAAGAAGCAGACCGCATGGCCGATCAGGTTATGGATCACTCTACCACCTTACAGCGAGAGCAAGAACCCGAAACAGAACCGTTACCTGAAACAGAACCCAGCGCCGACCTTAACCTCAAACCCCTAGACCACACCATACAGCGCGGCAATGGTCGGCGGCCCCAAAGTCGTCGTCGTCCCAAAGCCATTCCCTATGCAGCCATTCTAGGCGGTCAGGAAGAAAGCGAAGATGAACAGAACGTTAACATCACCCTGAAGCGGGAAGACGATGCAGAAGATGCCCCCGCACTACCCCAGTTACCTGATATCAAAACTGATGAACAGAACGTCAATATCACCCTCAAACGTCAAGACGATGTAGGGGCGAACGGCCGTTCGCCCCTACAATTACCTCTACAACCGGACATCAATACCGACGAACAGAACGTTAACATCACCCTCAAACCCGAACCCCTCCATGATGCCCCCGCAAGCCTGCAAGCCGATAGCGATGGCTCATTTCAGGCCAGTAGTGCCGTAGAAGGCAAAATTAAGAGTAAAGAAGGGGGCGGTTCATCCTTACCCAAAGAGACCCAAGGCTTCATGGAATCTCGCTTTAACAACGACTTTAGCGGGGTTCGGGTGCATACCGACAGCGACGCGGTGCAAATGAACAAAGACTTGGGAGCTAAGGCATTTACTCACAAAAAAGATATCTATTTTAATTCCGGACAATATAACCCCAGTTCCACCGGTGGCAAACATTTACTCGCCCATGAACTCACCCACACTATTCAACAAACGGGGCCGAGTGTGAAAACTCAGCCCGATATTCAGAAAGAAGGGGATGATGATAAAGGGGATAAAGAAAGCGATAAAGATGAAACCAAAGATGAAGATCAAAAAGATGAAACCAAAGATGAAAATGAAGACAAAAAAAGTATCAGTGAAGTCGATGAGAATACAACAGAAATTAGTGACGATGACTATGATGAAGACGACATCGAAAAATTAGAGAAAGATACTGAAAAAAAAGAAAAAGAAATAGAAAAAGATAAGAAAAAAGGGAAAGACAAGGGTAAAGAAGACGCAAAAGAAACAGAAGATGGAGATGGACAAGAAGGTGATGTCACCCCTCAAGAGGGGGATGACTCTGGTGAGGTGGACGTTACGGAAGACCTGAAAAAACAAGCGCCCCCACCGCCTCCAGACGATACCGCCGCTCCTGTTCCTGTCCCTGACGTGGCTCCCGGTCAGGTAGAGTCCGACGACCCGAACCAGAACCCAGCATTCCTGGCGGTCACGCAGCAAATTGAACAACAGGGGAAAGAGTTTTCCAAGCATGATGACCCCAAGCAGGAAGCGGTGGAAGTTCAGGATGCGGTGGTGGATGACAACCAAGCAGACCGCAAAGCCAAGGAAAGGAAAGGTGACACAGCCGCCAGTCAAGACCCAGCAACGTTTGACCGAGAAGCGTTTGTGCAAAACCTGTTTGCGGCGTTGGGTATTGAAGAGCCGAAGAGCATGAAGGAAGTCGAAAGTGGTGACGGCGTTGGCCAGGAAGCGGAAGCTACCATTGACAAGGAAGTGGGTTCGGCGACAACTGAGGCGGGCGGGGGAATGCCAGAGGCGGCCCAAGCTCCTCCAGAGATGAAAGACGAGGATACTAAACCCGTTAAGGAGATGGAGGGGGTTGAAGGCAAGATTGATGATATGCAGGAGGTGGTTCCAGAAGTGGATCAGGCTGCACCTCCTGCGACTTCTACGGAGAATGTGGAAGATAAGTTAACAGAGCAGCAGGAGGGTTTAAAGGAAACGTTTGGGGATTTTGGCCAGGCGAAGTTGATGGTGGGCGGGCCCCAGGATCGGTATGAGGTGGAAGCCGATCGCATGGCGGATACGGTGATGGAGATGCCCGATCCGCAGTCGGTGCAAACATCCGGTGTAGGGGCGGGTTCACCCATATCGCGGTTGGAAGACGAAAAATTGGATAAACCCGCCCCTACGGAACCCTCTCCCCTCGTAAAACGGCAGATCCTGCGAGCCAAAACGATCGCCGAAACGATCCATCGTTCTCCCCAGTGGATCGTACAACGGGAAAAAGAGGTGGAACCGGAACAAGCTGAACCGGTGGATCTGGGGACGGGGACGGGGAAAACCCTGACGACTAAAGATATGGAAACCTTCAGCGATCCGGCATTTGGAGGAGATAAGGCGCTGCAAGGGTTACAGGAGACGGAGAAATTTAGCGAACAAGGGCCGGAAGATTTCCGCAAAGAGGAAGAAGGGGCGATCGCCGATACCAAAACCCGCAACCAAGAAAAATCGCAACAAACGACACAAGCGATGAAAGATCAGCGTGTCCAAACCATGACGGACATGACGACGAAGAAGGAGGAAACCAAGGGAGCCAATGAAGCAGCACGGCTAAAAATTACGGAAGAATTGAATGCCATTTATACCGAATCCCAAGCCAAAGTGGATGGCATCCTAGGAGAGATGGATGCGGAAGTCCAACGCAGAATGGCCCTGGGGAAAAAGGTTGCTCGCCTTGCCTTTGAAATCGTGCAAAAAGCCGCCTTCAAAAAATGGCAGAAAAATTATTACTACCATCGCCATGGGATTAAAATTGATTTATGGTTTACCAGTTTTAAGATTTTCAATGTTTTCCTCTGGGCAAAAGAGAAGCTCTTTACCGGTTTGCCCGATGAAGTCAATAACATTTATAGCGATGCCAGGGAAGTCTATGTTAATTTCTTGAGACAGTCCATTGCTGGAGATGCCGGTTTTAAGCCAAAAGTCGAGACGAGCGAAGTCAAAGATGTTCTCGGACAAGTGACTGGGCTATACGAGCAACTGGGTCAGAACGCGATCGCCCCCTACGTGGAGCAGAAAATGCTCGAAGCCAAGGCTGCCATTGACGAAGGGAAAGCCAAGTTTCAAGCAGCCGTAGACAAATTGGGGCCAGAAGAAAAGCAACTTGCAGAAGGCGCAATTTCTAACATTCAAGGGCAGTTCGATAATCTAGAAAATAATGTTAAATCCTATCAAGACAACCTAGTTAACGACATTACCGAAAGTTATAAGCAAGGCTTAAAAGAAATTGATGACCGCATTGAAGCCCTGAAAGCGGCTAACCAAGGGTTAGTACAGAAAGCTTTAGCCTTTATTGGAGATGTCATCAAAGCCATTCTTAAAGCCCTTTTGATTCCCATCCAATGGATTTTATCTAAATTTGGCGTAGATAGTGCAGTTTTAGATGCCATTATTGACGATCCAGGTGGATTCATGGAAAACTTCTTTACCGGACTCAAAGATGGATTTCTCAATTTTGCCCAAAACTTCCCCAAACATTTTCTCAACGGTTTGGTTGAATGGCTATTTGGCAATATCGGCCCGATTAAATTACCCGCAAAATTTGACCTCGCCGGATTTTTCGATATCTTCATGCAAGTCATGGGATTTACCAAAGATGCTATCTTTGCAATTGCATCTGAGGTCTTTGGTTCCGATATTGTCGGTGTTATTGAATCCGCAATTGAAGGGGCAAATATTGATGAAATTATCGACGGTATGGAAAAGAAAGCTGCCGTCATTGTTGAGTTATTTTATACTTTAATTACTAAGGGAGTCGCAGCAGCTTGGAATTTCCTCGGCGATGTCATTGACGAGATGAAAACCCTGTTTATCAAAGAACTGACCATTATGGTCAGCATTGAAGTGGTTAAATCTGCCATTATCTGGTTGATTGGAATACTCAATCCAGCAGCAGGAATTGTGAAAATTATTAAAGCGATCGTCGATGTTATTATTTGGTTTGCTCAAAACTACGAACAAATTGTCGAATTAATTAAAACCATTTTTGCCGGTTTGTCAATGATTGCAAAAGGAGATACGGCTGGTTTTTCCAAATCAATAGAACTGGTATTAGCGGGATTAATTCCCGTTGCCCTAGGATTTCTCGCCACTTTAATTGGTTTAGGTGGTATAGCCAATAAGATTCGCAAAATCCTGGATAAAATCACAGGGCCTTTCCGTAAAGGCTTGAAAAAAATGTTTGAAAAAGTCGCAGCGCCATTTAAGAAAGCATTTGGCAAAGCAAAGGCCTGGGGTGCGAAGAAATATAACTCAGCTAAGGAAAAAGCTAAAGCTGCTAAAAATAAAGCTAAAGAGAAGTTTGCTCCCAAGAAGAAAAAAGAAGAGAAAAAGACTGAGAAGCAAAAACAGAAAGATGAATACAAGCGTAAGGTCAAGCAGCAAAAGACTGAAGTCAAGGATATGATTTCTGAGGGAGAGCGCGAAGGGGAAAAAGTGATTACGAACAAGCGCGATCCTAAAGAAGTTAAACAGGGAGCAAAAAATATTAAGACTTCAGTAGAAAAAGGCAAAGAATTTGCGGAAGTTAAAGACATTAAAGTGAAGAGTGGATTTGGAGGAAAGTATAGTAATAAATATACGTTGACCGGAACCATTAAAAAGCTGAAGATTCCCAAAAACAGCTCTAAGAAAACGGCTAGTCGCCAGCCGATGTCTGGCAATTCCAGAATCCCCCAAGAAGCACTGCAAACTGAAGCGCAGCCTTTGGTTCAGCTTCGTACAGCGCCCTTGAAGAAGCTGCAACGGAAGAAAGACAAATGGAAGGATAAGAAGAAAAAGTTGATTGTTGACGACAAGTCCACGTCGAGCAAATTTGTCTTGAAAGCCAAACTGATTGATGAAGGTGATGTACTCTACAACTTAGCCAAAGATATCGAGAAAAAAGCGCGGAAAATTAAGGATAAGAAACCTGTTGCTTATTTCAAACCCCTGTTAGCCAAGTACAAGAAACAGTATGACCTGACCAGTATTGGTATCGATGACAAGACGGGGTTGATGGATAAATTCGATCGCGAAATCGAGTACGAGATCACTGCCAAAGTGCCCCCCCAAGAGGACAAGAAAGCCAGTCGTAAAGAGGCTTCTGGCAGACTCGCGGCTCCGGTGAGTCACGCGATTGAACACCGAATTGGGCGATCGCAAGGAAAAGGCGAGAGCCTCAGCCATACCGTCCGCGAACCCATGGAACAAGCCTTTGGCGTAGACTTTAGCGGAGTCAGAATTCACCGCAAAACAGAAGGCGATACCCTCAGTCGCTCTCTGAATGCCAAAGCCTTCACCACCGGACAAGACATCTACTTCCGCAGCAATACCTATCGTCCCGATACCTCCTCTGGTAGCCATCTCATTGCCCACGAACTCACCCACGTCGTGCAACAATCGGGACATAAACCCCAAGTCCAGCGCAGTCCCTTCTTCCCCCAAAACCTCGTACAGCGTCAAGGAGACGGGCCACCCTCCAAACCCCTCTTCAGCCACCTCAGCAGCGATCTGGTCATTCAGCGCGATGAAGATAGCGGCATGGATCTGAGCCAAACGGCTGTTGTTGCTGGAGCCGTTGCCGTAGGAACTGCCGCTAAAGTGATGGAAAGTTCTTCTAGTCTGAAAACTGATGTAGATGTCTATAAAGATATCAGCAAGAAAAAAGGCACAATGGAAGTCTTTGTACGGGTGCAGAAACCCAAATTCAAAAGTCCCTCACAACAAATGGCAGATATAGCCGATGATAGTGAAGGCATTCCCGAATTTACCCGCACCTTGATCGCCAAACATATTGAAACCATTCTCCGCCAAGACCCTAGGCGAGAAGTGGTGGAGAAAAAACTACCCGAAGTCGCCCTCAAGTTCGACCTAGACTTGGTAAAAATTGCCGGTTACACAGAGATTGGTGGCAGTAGCTTTGAGTACAAAGTTTTAGCCCAAGGCAACCCCAAAGCCGTCGCCCAGAAGAAAATCGAAGCCATGTTGAAGAAAATGGCTAAAATGGGTAGCGCTCAGGGCCAACCCTCTGCACCTCAACAGGATGGCACAACAGAGCTACCCCCCAAACCGCCAGAGCCAGAAACCACTAAAGACAAATCTAAGCCTACTCCATCTGAGGATGAATCGGGCAAAACTCCAGACACCGAAAATCAAGATAAGCCAACTCCCTCTACTCTAGAATCCCAAAAAGCCAAAACCGCCAAAGTTAAAGCTGCGGGTACACCAGACGGAGCAGATACGGCCAGTGCTAAACCTCTCAGCACCAAAACCCAGATTAAACCCGGAGGCGATCCCAAAACCCTATTTGTGATCGCTCGCGTCGATCCTGAAGATAAAAAATAGGTCATGAGTGATCCTCTTCTGTCACTCTCCGATAATGAAGATAGAATAAAATAGAGTATCAATAGCTAAAAGCGAGATAGAGCAATGGATATAGAGTTACATATCTTAAAACATTTGCCCAGATCGCCGGACACTACGGTTTCAGTTGTCGATCAATATTGTGACTCTTAATCAAGGGATTGTAACGGCTTATGAGCGCTATGAAACGGCTCTTTAGGGGGTTTTGGGTGACGGTTTTGCTCTGGATGGCGATCGCCACTCCAGTTTGGGCAGGCCCTTTGGGCGATCGCCTCCAGCAGTTTCCCCAGTGGCACAGTAAACCCCCCGTGGTGGCAGCCACAGGCGATTTAGTCTATCCGGACTGGATGGAAGGCACTTGGCGAGTCACCAGTACCCTAGAGGAGATGGTAGCCCCCTTAGCGCCGGATTTGGTCACCCCTGGTTTTGAAGGGAATCGACAATATTTACATCAACCCATAGACTTTGAGGTACGCTTTCAACCCGCGAGTGAGTGGGTATTGCCGTTCCAGGGTGAGGGTTGGTCATGGGGAAACGCTTTGGATCAGATTTTTAACCCCATTGTGGCGGATCGGGAGTTTAATGGCTCCCATATCGCCAGTGCCTATTTAGGGGAAGGGGTGCTGCGATCGGTTAAAGTCGATCCAGACAATCCCAATCGGCAAATTATCCGCTTGAGTTCCGATCAACAACTAATCTCCATCGTCACTGGAAGAGCTACGGAAACCCCCAGCGACGATCAGTTTATCAGTACAGAAGTGGCTCAACAGATCTTTCGCAGCCAAGGACAAATTTATCTCAACGAAGTAGAAACCACCACCGCTTACCATCGGTTAACCGAGACCGAGGAAGTAGAAGCCGAGCAAATTACTGCCATCTATCTCTCCCCCCAAGATCCCAACTATTTCCGCGCCCTCTCTACTCCGGTGGGATTATACCGCTATCAGTTAGTTTTATCACCGATGGAGGAGTGATCCCAACTAGGTGACGGCATCCTGGAGAATGCCTACGACGCGATCGGCAATTCGATTAACCCGTTCTAGACTCAGAGAAGGATAAGAAAAAGAGAAGGTTAAGTTGAGTTGGTCTCGGAATTTATACATGGACATCACAATTAAATTCCCATAAACCGTGATATGAGGAAACATAGAAACGGTTTCGACGGCTAAATCCCCATAATTTTTCTTCACTCGCACTCTACCCCCATTCGTAATCGATAGGGTTTGAGTGGAACTTTCTGGAGCGGGTAAGGATAATTCAATCAGTTTCCCTAAAATCATGGGATATTTTTTGAAGTCTCCGGTTTCCACTTGACTTTGAATTTGTTGATCGATATCCTGGGCTAATTGCCACAACGAAGTCTGTTCATTCACCCGATGAAACGAAAAGACAGAAGAAGTCATCACTGCCATATATTCATCTTTGATCCGGGGACTGGTCTTCGACCTTAAATCGACATAGGATTGACAGGATAAACTCCAATCTTTTCCCCCTTTTTTAGGAATTTCCTGGGCAACCGCGAGTAACATGGCGGCTGATGCTGCTCCATTGAGCTTGGCTTTTTCTTGTTTACACCGGCTATAGAGTTTTTTGCTTAAGTCTAGGTCAATACAACGATGGACAAAGTTTCCTTGTCTGTCTTTAACGGGAATGTTTTGATCCGGGGTCATTTTTTGAATGCCATGGGATCTGACCATCATTTGCTGCCTGATCCAAGCCATAAGACTGGAAAACACTGCTTTGTAACCGCGAGTTTGCCAAGGAATAGCTTGATTGCCTTCGGGAAATTTAAGGTCGGGTTGTTCTAAGGGTAACCCCTTTTCGGCTTCTGCATAGTATTTGAGGATCAAATCATTCATCCGCATGAATGAGAGACCATCGGAAATACTATGATTAATGATGGTAATTAAATAATGGGTCTCGGTGGAATCTTGAGCGGAAACCAAGAAGCATTTGAGTAAATATTTGTCCCGTGGAAAAGGGGTGTTCACTTCTTTGAATACGACATCTCGCCAGGATAAGCTGTCGGATTCTTCAATCAGTTCTAGGGGGATGGGTTGCGTCCCTTCTTGCTTAAATTCAGGGTTTTTTAAATCTCCAACAATCCGACAGTTAATGCGAGGATAGGAGGATTGAAGAAAATCGAGCGATCGCCGCAAGCTCTCTGGGTTGACGTTCCCCTTCAATCCAAAAATTCCAGCAATGGCAAATCCTCCGGAATACTGATTCATCAGAGCGAGTCCACGCTCATCAGAAAATAATGGGCGATCGTAGTTCATAAATCCCTTGCTCCTCAAATACCTCAATGACTTCTCAAGCTGGAGTTGCCCTATGACGGTAAGTTCACCATTTCTCTAACATTTCCCTGCACTTTGCCAACCCCCTCGCTAAAGTGTCCATCGTGCGATCGCCCAATCAGGGAAAGTCCAGATTTAGTCTTAACCGAAATAATGCCACTGCGATCGATCATTTGTCCAGGCACATATTCCCAACGGCAATGTTGCAGCAACATAGCCAGAATAATCTTCATCTGCATCATCGCAAACCCAGCACCAATACACAGCCTAGGGCCAGCACTGAAAGGATTATACTCATAAATCGACGGATTAATTGTTTCCCACCGTTCCGGCTTAAAATCTTCAGGATTGGGATACAGATCCGGCATGTGATGGGTATGGTAAATACTCACCAAAACCTCCGTCCCTTGCGGAATTTCATACCCCGCTAATTCCGTCGCCTCCGACGTAATCCTTCCATTTCAAGGTATAGAAGTCAATACCCGCAAACTTTCTTTAATCACCCGCTCCAACAAAGGCAGTTGATCCAGTTGTTCCATCGTCGGCGGATTGCCATCTAATACCCCTTTCAACTCATCCAAAACATCAGCCATAACTTGAGGATGTTGAGATAACAACAACATGATCCAAGTCAGAGAACTCGAAGTCGTTTCATGACCCACCAAAAACAACGTACTGATATGGCCAATTAACTCTTCCTCCGTCAGCCTTAAACCACTCTCCTCATCCCTAGCTTCAATCAGCATAGACAGCACATCATTCGCTTCCGCTAACTTACCTCTTTTATCCTCAATAATTGCCTTCATTTTCTCTTCATACCGCAAGAGAACATTCAGGTACTTGTAAAACGGAAACCCAGGAATATCATAAGGAATTAAATTACTCAATTGAGACGCTTGGTAATCAATAATTTCCTGAAAAATCTCGCCCACCGTTTGGTCTTTTTGCTCAATATCCTCCCCAAACATCGTTTGAGTGGCAATGCTCATAGTTAATCCTTCAATCAACCGGTCAACGCGGCAGGGTTGGTCTAAAACCAAGTTTTTAATCCGCAAATTCGTTAAAGAAATCATATCCTCATTATAGGACTGAATTTTCTGGCGATGGAACGAAGGCATCATCAATTTTCTTTGATCCAGATGCTGTTGTCCATTAACACCAAACAGCCCCACCCCAAAGGTTTTTAACGGTTGAGTTCGTTTGGATTCATTGCGTTTACCATACACCTTTCCCGACATGGGATGTTTGTGGTAAATATCATGTTGTGAGGTGACTTTTTGGACAATATCTGGCCCGTAAGCTAAAACAGTTCCCGGACAATTGGGATCGGAGGAATAGAGATTCTGGCTTTGGTTTTTCACCAATGAAGCAATCCGGCCATATTCGGCAAACACTTTGGTACTATAGCCGATGGGGTCTTGGGCAAAACGCCATATATTCGGCAGTCCTCCGGTCAGAGGTAAGGAAGAAGGCCCAGGAATTGTGATTTTCTCTTTAATCGCCATAATTGAGTGTCTGTTTTGTCTCAATAAAGATTAGATTACAAAGATTAGATTACAAAGATTAGATTACAATGTATTAAACTCTTGTAAATTAGCCTTCAGGGTGGTGAGCCAATAGCGCACCGAGGAGTACGGCCAGTTATTGGTCAGTTTGCCATCAGCCGTTTTATACCAACTAGAACAACTATTCATCCACACAGTTTTAGCCGCATTTTCTTGCAGTTTCTGATTGAATTTAGCATAAATATCGGGTTTAACCTCTAAACCCGATATCTTATTTTGATGCATCATTTGGATACAAGAAAGAATATACCGGCTCTGGCATTCAATCATAAAAATGATCGAATTGGAACCCAAGTTAGTATTCGGGCCATACAGCATAAAGAAGTTGGGAAAATCAGGAACCATCACTCCTTTGTAGGCTTGAGCGCCATTTTTCCATTGCTGGTGTAAACTTTTGCCCTCTTTACCGACAATGTTCAGGGAAGCTAGAAACTGGGTAGACTCAAATCCGGTTGCCCAAATCAGGGCATCAATATCATAGAGGGAACCGTCTTGAGTGACAATTGAATGTTCCCTAATCCCTTGAATAGGACTCGATACGACTTCTACATTAGAACGTTGTAGGGTTTCATAATAGTTGTTAGACAGCAAGAATCGTTTACAGAGAACCGGATCTTTAGGTTTAAGCACCGTCTTTAAGCTCTCTTTTTTAACCTTCATTTTGCGATAGGTATTGAGCCAAATTGCCGCTATCTTACCGACTAAGCCATCTTTCTGAAGATTGACGGTAATCAAGAAAAACTCAAAATAAAGATAAATAAACCATCGATAGATCCGGCTAGTAATAGGAAAAGTTTTGAACAGCCAATGATCGAACTGATTGAACTGGCGATCGAATTTGGGAATCACCCAATTGGCACTGCGGTGAAAAACAATTAGCTTTTTCACTTGTTCGGCAATAATCGGCAGAAACTGGACGGCACTAGAACCAGTTCCAATTACCGCAACGGTTTTATCGTTCAAATCATAATCATGATTCCAGCGAGCGGAATGAAATTGATTTCCCTGAAACGTTTCTAACCCTTCTATTTTGGGGATTTTCGGTTCGTTGAGCTGTCCACAAGCACTAACCAGGACGCGAGTTTGAAATTCTTCTCCAGTCTGGGTTGAAACTGTCCAGATATTGGTTTCTGGATCAAAAACCGCTCCTGAAATTTGAGTATTCAAGCAGATATGCTCAGTAATTTTATATTTGTCTGCACAGTCTTCTAAATAGCTTAAAATTTCTTTTTGCTTGGGATAGTTGAGCGTCCAGTCATATTTAGGTTCAAAGGAAAAGGAATATAAAACCGAGGGCACATCACAGCCACACCCCGGATAGGTATTATGATGCCAAGTCCCCCCCAGATTAGAGGCTTTCTCAAATATTTTGAAGCCATTAATTCCGGCTTTTTTGAGCTTGATTCCTATACATAACCCAGAAATCCCCGCACCAATAATCAGGACTTCTAAACAAGCATTATTTTGATTAGAAGTAGAGTTTTTTTCTGTGAAGTCAAGAGTAGATTGATTCATGGTTAATTCAGCGTAAGCTCATCTAATTGGGTAGCCAATATACTTGACAAAAACCGACAAATATGGGTTATAGCATTTCTCTATAGAAATCAGCAATTGGGTTTAACTGTAATAGATTAAATCATAAAATCCCTATTTCGTACAAAGAATCTCGGTTAAAATCAAACCTGTCCCCATCTATGTCTAGAAACCCGGTTTCTTGGAGAAACCGGGTTTCTGGTTCCCCACCCTACGATCTTTGCCAGAAAACTTGGTTGACAAAATAATCAACATTGATTAGAATAGGGGGGTAATGATGCAAGAGGGTTAGATAACGTATGGTTAAGAAGGCTACTAAATTTGTCCTCTACAACCTAGCTGGTGAGGCAAAAGCTTATTATCGGGTCGATCGCCAACCGTTAAGCCAGAAGCAAGAGAACTCGACAGGGGAAGCGGCGATCGCCCATAGTATCATTGCGATCGATCGCTCCGGCTCCATGTACCATGACATCAACCCCCTGAAAGAAACCCTGATTAAGCTGCTTACCCTAGAAGAATACACCCACAGCCAACTGCTGATTACCCTCATTTCTTATTCTTCCCAAGGAAATTTAATCTCTCACTTCCAGCGCGTCCCCATTCAAGAGGTGATGAAGCTCAATTCTTCCTATCTTCAGGAGATTCAAAACATTAGGGTTTCCGGTGCAACCTGCATTTCTCAAGCGCTGCAACTGGCAACCGAGTTAATTCAACCCGATGAGTTGACGGCTATTACTCTGCATAGTGATGGGTATGCCAACCATCCTAACGTGCGATCGGAAGTCGCAACCCTAGAGCAAATTTGTCAGAACCTCAACCAGAGTAATGTTTTTCTGAACACGATCGCCTATTCTCGCAGTTCTGACTTTAAGCTGCTCTCCCGTTTAGCCAACCTGGTATCTGGAACCTGCGTGCAAGCGGGGAGTGTGAAACAGGTCTATGATGCACTGTATAACACTTCCAAGCTTTTGGGAGAGGCTGTCACTGAAGCGATCGAAGAACCCCTCTTCAAAGAATACGACTATCAAATCTTCCTCTCCCGCACAGCTCACAAGCTCAATGGCAACGCTGGAAAACTGAAAATTTTGGGACTCAAACCAGACGATGATGGCATTTTCTATAAATATCAAAAACTCACCCAAGCTGAATTTGAGCAACTCACCGACATTCCCCTGGCTCAAACCGATGAATCCCTTTTTGCCTTCGCCAAAGCGCAACTCATTGACGGCAACTTAAATCAGGCCAAATATGCCCTCGTCAGCACCTTTGATGCCACCTTATCCCAGCGTCACGGCAAAGCGATCACCAATAGTCAACTGGTCGAACTGTCCCAAGATTTAGACAAAGCCATCTATCAACCCCAGAGTTTAGCCGAACATCAGATCCTCTCAGCAGTTCCAGTCAATAAAAACCTACCCATTTTAGAACTCATTCAGCTCTTCGAGACCCACAAAGACCAAATTATTCTTAATCTTAAACACCTCCAAGATCATTATCAACGGCGGGGAGTCAAGCGCGTTCCTGGCCAGCGAGATGCTGATGGCAACCTGGTTAAACCTTGGCTGACCACTGAATATGTGGATGGGGGCGAATATGTGCAAATGGGGTCATTTGACATTAACCGCAATACTGCCACCATCAATTTACTCATTACCCGTCCGGTGAAATTAGTCAAAGTGGAGGACAAAACCCCCATTACTGAAGTTGCTGGAATTCTGCTCAATGAGTTGAAATCTTACAACAACTATACTTTGGTGGGAGATGGCCAGTTAAATGTTGAGAGCTTAAAGGTGAAATTTAGTAACCCCAAAGTCTTTAAGGTCTTCAAAGAACAGAATTTACTCTCCAATGCCGACTCATTTGATGGGAATACAGAATATGAAATTGAGTTAACCCCATTGCCCATTGTGCCCATAGCATCCGATTATACTCAAGTGCAGGGGATTTTTTCTCGCTTGGCGGTTCTGCGAGTATTATCGAGTCTCTTTTCTGCCCATCTGAAAGAGGTTTCAGATACCTATAGCCCGGATCAGGTCGCGGCTCTGAAGGAGCATTATTTATCTAAGAGTTTGTATCTAAACTTTCCCACGACTACCGAATATTCTGATTTAGAAGAAGCCTTGAACACGGGTAAAGTCGATTCGCGGGTGAGTTATAAAATTGAGTTGGGCAATTGTGAAATCCTCAATTTAGGTCAATTGCATTCAGCGAATAAGTTTTTAGACCGGTTTTATGAGGTTTACGATCGGGAAACTGGGGAAAAGCTGGATAAACCGACGTTCGATCAAACTCTAGACCGGGCGGTGATATTTGGTCATAAAACCCGATCGAAGCGGACAAAAGTGACCAAGGTTGATGACTTGATGAAACCCATTTTTGATGAATTCTTGGGATTGGAGAAAAACGGCAGCATGACCGATATTTTGAATCAGTTGGGTGCATCCGATTTAGTCGGCTTGCTGGAGAAAAAATGGCAAGATCAGGCCGTTGAGACAGAGCAGTTTGTGGAAGCCTTAAGTGGAGGATTGGCTAAGGTGAATCAAGCGTTAGAAACCCTTTATCGTGACAATATTTCTCCGTTAGTGTTTCATATTGGCGCAACGGGACTGATTCCTGATGAGTTAGATGCTGTTGCCTATACTGCGGATGAATTGGCTGCTAAATCGGGAGATTTGAAGTTTTCCAAGTCGGAAAAAGAGGGCATGTTTTTTGAAGTGGGAGATCTGATTCTCAGCGTTTATCCTAAGACTGAGTATTATAGCGTATCTTAAGTATCGGGTCGGTGGGCAGGGGATGCTTGTAGATATTGAATGATTTCGCGGATTTTCCTGCCCACCCTACTGCCGTGACACAGCTAAAATAGGGCATTAGCGTAGTGGCTTGGCAAGCTTAAAACTGTAGGTTGGGTTGAACGAAGTGAAACCCAACTTTCGTCAGACGGGTGTTGGGTTTCGTTCCTCAACCCAACCTACACTCTTACCCCCAATTTTAAGCTTGCCGGTCCACTACGGATGATTAGCTCTGGTGAAAGTTAAAGCGCTCCAGGGTTAACAAAATTGATTTCAGACACTTGTCCATCTGGTGTTAAGACAAGGTGAATTAAATTACGAGGCCCTTCTCCTGGGGCAGCATAGCTTTCAATTGGCTGGTCATAGTTGTAGAGTTCCCGGTTGCGATCGCTCAAATCAATCGTGTTTTCAGTATCCAGAATCCTAGCATACTCTAGAGCTTGTGCGCGGGAAACGGGTCTCCGGGGAAAAATAACGGCTCGATTCACCCCCTCCCTATAAGCACGAGCCACAATCACCACATCTTGAAATGCATATTGTGACTGAGTTTGATACAACACATAAGGTGAAGAAACTGAGCAAGTGCCGATGGCCCCACAAAATCCTTCATCCTGTTGAATTTCTGTAAATAAAGAAGCATCCAAAGCACGATTTTGATACTCTGTATTAACACCGTAAGCATCGGGATTCATACCAGCGAAATAGGGATCGGGATTAGGGCCACTCGCTACTGTGGCAATCACAGCCAGCACTGGGCCATTTTCCAAAGTTCGATCCTGATAGACAAACTCAAACCGACAAGGGGCCAAACCCGTACCCGCACAATCAACAACTTCCTCATATCCTAAGTCATACATTTTTTTTAACAGCCCCCCAGGATTGTAGTGGCGCACGGGGCCAGTGGTTTCTATGGTGTGAGGAATCCATCCCTGTGCGATCAATCGCCTCCGTACTTCTCCATAACGCAGGCCAGTTTCAGTCCTCCATTGCTGATTTAATGCAGGGATGCTGGCCGGCCCTACTACCTGAGCAGCAGAGTCTTTAGAGGTCGCTAGATCTGTAGGGTTGGCTGCTTCCTGATTCGAGGGAATGATTTCAGGAGCTGAAGAAGTCACTCCACTAGAGTTTTCAGTAACCTCAGATGAGACAGAGGTACAGCCTAGAACTCCTAAGCTGGTTGTCAAGAGTATGGTCACCAGGCGAGCATGATATTTCCAAGCCAATGTTTGAGTCCTCATGATCTAAGAATTTAGCAAAAGGGTTGATCCCAAGACTGAGGATTATAGCGTATCGTAAAGCACTTACGGTAAGGCGTAAGGGGCGATCGCCAAAATTGCCCTCAACCTCCCACAATTTTCCGTGTTAGCATAGGATAAACAGCAGGTTCTGCGTCCTCTATACTCGCTATACTCAACCCATGAATAAGGTTAGTACAAGCTACATCCTCTGGTTCCTTGGCATGTTTGGAGCCAACGGTATCCATCGCCTCTATAATGGCAAGATCGCTACAGGACTCCTTTGGTGTTGCACCTTTGGCCTGTTTGGGATCGGTCAATTTATTGACTTAATCTTTATTCCAAACATGGTTGATGAATATAACCTCAAATATCGGGCCAAACATGGCTTATCCCCCGCAGGTGTACCACTGGATCGTCAGACCATTCCCTGTCAAGTCGTGGACGTAACCGAAAAACAAGTGCCAGAACCAGCTAAGGTAAAAGTGGTTAAAGCTGCGGCTGCACGAGGAGGACAGATTTCAGTTACCCAAGCCGTGGTAGATACGGGTTTAGATTTTCATGAGGTGGAAAGCCTGTTAATCGAGATGCTCAAAAAAGGGTATGCTACCGTAGATAATCATCCACAGACCGGGGTCGTTTTGTACCGATTTGAGGAACTTTAATCATTATTCTATTCCCTAGGATTTTGTGATTTCATAAATATGACGATTCATTTGTACCGATTCACTTAAATCTACCATCGGTAAAGGATAATCTACCCCCATCTGCACGCCAAACTGTTTTTGTTCCACCGCTAACAACTTCCAAGGTTGATGAATTTTAGTCGGTGGAACACTTGCTAGTTCCGGTAACCAATGCTTGACATATTGTCCTTTGGGGTCATACTCTTGGGATTGTTTAGCAATATTAAAATAGCGAAAGCCTCGGCGATCGTTCCCTACTCCCGCCACATAATTCCAGTTCCCCCAATTACTACAGGGGTCGTAGTCAATTAAGCAGGATTCAAACCATTCTGCACCCATACGCCAATCCATGCCCAAATTTTTGGTCAGAAAACTGGCGACGTTTTGCCGACCGCGATTTGACATAAACCCAGTCGCGGCTAATTCTCTCATGTTGGCATCAATTAAAGGAAATCCAGTTTGCCCCTGTTGCCAGCGTTCAAATTGCTGCCAATCTTGTTTCCAAGGAAAAGATAATCCTTGCAGTCCAGAAGCATAAAAAATTTTATTCCCATGTTTGGTACAAATGAAGCGAAAATAATCTCGCCACATGAGTTCAAAAATGAGCCAATAAGTAGATTCATTTTTAACTCGTTCCAATTCATAATTTTGGACTTCTTGGTAAATTAAACGGGGAGATAGACAACCCAAAGTTAACCAGGGAGAAAACTTAGAAGAACCATCGGCCCCTAACATTTGATTGCGAGTTTGTTTGTAATGTTTTAGATGATTGCCCTGCCAAATATAATCTTGTATCCGTTGTAATCCTGCTTTTTCTCCGCCCCGGAAAAATAAAACGGCTCGTGGGTCAGATCGGGGGTGTTCGAGTCCCCATTCTTCTAAGGTGGGAAGATGGCCGGGATCGAGATGGGGTAAGGGGGGAAGGGTATCGGGAGTGGAGAAAGTAGGGCGCACCCTAGAGCGTTTTTCGACTTCTTTGCGATAGGGGGTGAAAACTTCGGGAATTTCGGCGATCGCCCAAGGCAAATCCTCAATATGATAGAGGGTAGCCCCCCAAAACCCTTGGGTGCTAATCTGATGCTGGCTTAAGGCTTTGTGGAGTTTCGTTTCGACTAACTTTTCTTCGGCTGTTACTTCCTGATGATAGTAAACAGCACTTGCGTTTAAGGTTATGGCTAACTCAGTAATGACGTTTTCCGGTAACCCTTGACGGATAATTAAGTCGCTACCGAGATCCCTTAAGGTTTGACGCAGATTTTCCACACTTTCCAGAAGAAATTTAGCGCGAAAAACACCCATCTTGGGAAAGCCAAAATGGGTGTTTTTCAACCAACGAGCATCAAAACAATAGACCGGAATCACCACAGCGCCGGTTTTTAGGGCTTGGGTTAGGGGTTGATGATCGTGCGATCGCAGATCGGTACGATACCAAAGAAGGATCGGTTTTTGGCTCATTAGTCTACGAAATCTCCTGGTGATATCTGCCTAGGGGATGGATCGGTTGATTGAGCAGGGTTTTATTCAGTTTGCCATAAAAGGAGCAAGGCTTGATTAAAATGAAAGTCAGTATCGTAATCGAATAATTTTACCCTATGCTCGATTTCCTCAATTCTTGGTTAGGTCGTCCGTCAGAAAAGATTAAGGCAAACGTAGAAATTTACACTTGGCAGACCTGCCCGTTCTGTATCCGCGCCAAACTCTTATTGGGGTGGAAAGGAGTTTCTTATACTGAATATAAAATTGATGGGGATGAAGCCGCTCGAAGCCAAATGGCAGAACGCGCTCAAGGACGGCGATCGGTTCCGCAAATTTTTATTAACGATCGCCACATCGGAGGCTGTGATGAGTTGTATGCTCTAGACCGACAAGGACAACTCAATCCCCTACTTACCCAATAACCGTTCCCGATTCCCTTGTCCCCCCTATCCCATCCCCTGTATCAGCATCATCGCCATTGGATGACTCGCGCCCTTGAGTTAGCACAAACCGCAGGAGAAGCTGGGGAAGTGCCCGTAGGCGCGGTCATTCTCGATAGTGAGGGACAGTTGCTGGCAGAAGGCGCAAACCAGAAAGAAGGCGATCGCGATCCCACTGCCCATGCTGAGATCGTCGCCATCCGTGCAGCCTGCGATCGCCTCAACTCCTGGAACTTACAAGGCTGTACCCTCTACGTCACCCTCGAACCTTGCCCCATGTGTGCCGGAGCCATCATCCACTCCCGGTTACACCAGCTTGTCTATGCCGTCGATGACCCCAAAACCGGAGCCATTCGCACCGTCTTAAATTTACCCGACAGCCCCGCCTCTAACCACCGTCTTCAGGTCTTATCGGGAATTCTCGAATCTCCCTGTCGCCACCAGTTACAATCCTGGTTTGCCCAACGAAGACCCTAACCTTGCGTTACAATAATTAACATGAATTAATACTTCTTCATATCTAGACCCAATCCATGCAAATCACCGTTTCATCTCACCCCCCATCCCACCCAACCGGTCAATACTGGCAGTGGCGCACCCACTCCATCTACTACACCCAAGCCGGAAAACCCAATCCCTCACACCCTCCCCTACTCCTCGTCCATGGATTTGGAGCATCAACCGACCACTGGCGGAAAAACATCGCCGAACTTCAGGAAAACTTTCAGGTGTGGGCCATTGACTTACTAGGGTTTGGGCGCTCCAGTAAACCCAAATTAACCTATAGTGGAGACCTCTGGCGAGAGCAACTCCATGACTTTATTACCGAAGTCATCGGTCAACCTGTCATCCTAGCCGGAAATTCCCTAGGCGGTTATGCCTCCCTCTGTGTCGCCGCTCAATATCCCCAGTCAGCCCTAGGTTTAGTCTTAATCAACAGCGCTGGGCCCTTTTCTGAGAGTGAACCCCAAACCCCACCCAACCCCATCAAAGCCACAGTGGGTAAAGTAACCCGTTGGTTATTTCTCCAACCTGGGATTAACTTTTGGCTCTTCCAATATGCTCGTCGGCGCTCAACCATCCGCAAAACCCTACTCAAAGTCTATCTCGATAAAACCGCCGTCACTGACCAACTCGTAGAAGAAATTTATCGCCCCTCCTGCGATGTTGGGGCCCCTGATGTTTTTGCTGCCGTTTTCAAAACTCCTCCCGGCGCAAAAGTCGATCATCTTTTGCAACAACTCACTTGTCCCCTGTTAGTGCTTTGGGGAGAAGCTGACCCTTGGATGAATGCCAGGGAAAGAAGCCCCAAGTTCCATCAATACTATCCCCATTTGACCGAACATTTCCTCCAAGCTGGCCATTGTCCCCATGATGAAGTCCCCACCCAGGTGAATGAGTTAATCCGCAATTGGATTGAGACTCAAGGCATGAAAAGCTAAAACAATGACCTCCTTATCCTCTAAACTGGGGATAACCTGCCGCTTGTCTGTTTAAGCAGAGTCGGCGATCGCTCCTGACTCCCTAATGCTGACACCTGAATTCTTACTGAATAACTATGGTAACCACGCCTGATTTTTCCTTTTTTCCGCCCCGTCTATTAGCAACGGATTTCAATGATTTTATTGGCTTAAATTCTACGCCAGGTCAAAATTCCCTCATTAACTATGCGGGAGGACTTTGGGCCTTAGCGGGAAACGACACCATCTATGGCTCGGCCCTTAGTGAAGTGATTTTAGGTAACCTCAACAACGATCAACTGCGGGGAGGCCCAGGAGGCGATCGCCTCTTAGGAGGACAAAACGAAGACCTGCTCTTTGGTGAAAACGGAGATGATCTCCTGCGAGGAGACCTGGGTGACGACCAGATGTTTGGAGAAGCAGGCAACGACAGCCTCAGAGGAGGCCAAGGGAACGATATCCTCGATGGAGGAATTGGACAAGATTTCCTCATTGGAGATTTAGGCATAGATAACCTGGCTGGAGGGGCCGGCTTTGATACCCTCGTTTTCCGTACCGATGAAGCCAACTTTAATCCCAATTTGGTCGATCTGATCCTGGACTGGAATCCTACCCAAGACTATATTGGCCTCACCCATGGCTTAAGCTATTCTAACCTAGCCTTTGACACCAGTCGCAACCTGGCCGGAGGAGGAGCAAACGATACATTAATTGTGATTGGCTCGACAGGCCAGAGCTTAGGCATTGTTGTAGACTATACCCTAGGCTTGGGGCCGGCTAACTTTACGACCATTACAACTAACGACTTACAAGTCGGTTCTAATGTCTTTTTTCCTCTGATCCCCTAAATTTAAGACCAGCAGGAAATTCAACACCCGCTCTTGTAGTCTGGAATAACGTAAATCATAGCCATCGATATTTTAGTGAGGATAGAACTTTGGTAACCACGCTTTTTGACGGAACTCTAGGGACTCGGCCGGCTGACCAAGGACAACTGAGCTTACAACAAGTTCAGCCACCGCCCCTAGCTACTGCGGCCACTGAAACCCTAGGCAATAATCGAGTTACTCTCAATACAGATTTTACCGGAAATGGAGAGACTGGCTTTGTGGGTTACACGAATTACCAGGCAACCAGCCTACAACCGTTTCAACTCGCTCCCGTTAATACCAATTTTCCCAACCTCGATCCAACCGATGGCTATACTTTGTCGTTTAATCTGGGCATTAATTCAGAAAATAGCCCCGATCCCACTCGGTTCGGGTTTAGTGTCCTAGCTGTCAGTAATGGGGGTCAAAGCGAGATTGAACTCGATTTTGAAACGAACAAGATTTCCGCTCCTGCTACAGATTTTAATTCGGCCACTGAATCTGTTGATTTTGATACGACTAATGCGACGAACTATATCCTGGCAGTCGAGGGGAATAACTATACCCTTTCAGCCGACGGAACCGAAATTTTAACGGGATCTCTTCGCAACTATAACTTTAATCAAGCCACTACTCCCTTACCGTTTAATCCTTATGACACCTCCAATTTCATATATTTTGGAGACCTAACGGGTCGGGCGAGTTCAACCTTTTCTTTGGGTTCTGCTGCTATAGAAGTGGGGACAGCATCCAATGATCCCACAGACCCCACAGACCCCACAGATCCCACAGATCCCACAGATCCCACAGACCCTACAGACCCCACAGATCCCAATCCGACGAATCCAGCTCCAGGACAACCTCCAAGCGATCCAGTTGCGCCTCCAAGTGACCCTGTAGCCCCTCCGAGTCCAACGCCCACGCCGACTCCAACGCCTAGCGATCCGACTCTCACTCCTGACTCAGGATTTCCTATTCCCCGTCTGATTGCTACGGATATTGATGATG
This sequence comes from Roseofilum capinflatum BLCC-M114, assembly GCF_030068505.1. Classification (NCBI taxonomy): domain Bacteria; kingdom Bacillati; phylum Cyanobacteriota; class Cyanophyceae; order Desertifilales; family Desertifilaceae; genus Roseofilum; species Roseofilum capinflatum. The sequence goes on along the minus strand of NZ_JAQOSO010000079.1, from coordinate 140,523 downwards.
TAATTGTGCTGAGTGCTACAGAAGGGACAAACTCCTTAGTCAATTATGCAGGCGGAGTGTGGGCGTTAAATGGGAATGACCAGGTTTCTGGGTCTTCCTTAAGTGAGGTGATTTTAGGGAATGAAGGGAATGATAACTTACGGGGAGGGGGCGGTGGCGATCGCCTGTTAGGAGGACAAAATGATGATTTTATCGCGGGTGAAGAGGGCGATGACCTCCTGCGCGGAGACCTCGGTAACGACCAACTCTCCGGAGGCGTAGGTAATGATGTCCTGCGCGGTGGACAAGGCAACGATCTGCTCAATGGTGGAGCAGGACAAGACCTGCTCATTGGCGATCTAGGTACTGATTTACTCACCGGTGGCGCAGATGCAGATACCTTTGTTTTCCGCACCGATGAAGCCACGGATAATCCCGGTTTAATCGATCAAATTCTTGATTGGAATGGTACAGACGATTTAATTGGTCTGACCGATGGTTTAACCTTCTCTAGTTTGGAGTTTGACATCAGTCTCAATTTAGCCGGAAGTTCTGCTAACGATACCTTAATTCGCATTGCAGCCACTGGACAAAGTTTAGGGGTTTTGGTGGATTACACGGGCGGCTTAAGCAGTGGCAACTTTATCTCTATGTCTGCGGCTCAAATGCAAGTGGGTGCGGAAGTCTTTTCTCCTCCCATTCCATAGTTAAATCAGCTCGCTTGGCGGTGATGACGTACAATAACTGAACAGAGAAAAATAGCGTTTTTGACGGTCATTAACCCCCAGGGGGTAATTTAAAAATTGCCCCCACTCGTGATAGGGGTTAGTCCAGAGAAAAGCGCTGTCAACACAGTACCCGTTAGAGCCTCACTATGAGTCAAATTCAACAAATTTCTGGGCCTGGAATTCCGTTAATTGGCGATGATATCGACACCGATCGCATTATTCCAGCCCGTTTTCTTCGCTGTGTCACCTTCGATGGGTTAGGAGAGGTGGTCTTTGAGGATGACCGGGCCCAAATGCAGGGAGAACATCCCTTCGATCGCCCCCAGTATCAAGACGGGCAAATCTTAGTGGTGAATGGAAACTTTGGCTGTGGTTCCAGTCGCGAACATGCTCCCCAAGCGATCGCCCGTTGGGGGATAAAAGCTATCATTGGGCTAAGTTTTGCCGAAATTTTCTTTGGTAATGGGGTGGCGATTGGACTGCCCTGTGTGACGGCTGCGAGCGAGACCATCGAAACCCTGCAAAGGGCGATCGCCAAAACTCCCTCTATGACCCTTACCCTAGATCTCAATACCCTGACTTTAACCTGGGACGGCAACACCAGCCCCATTCACCTGAGCGCTGGGGCCCAACAAATGTTTACCACAGGCACATGGGACAGTTGCGGCCAACTCCTACAAGGAGTAGACTCGATTCGCGCCACAGCCGCCCAATTGCCCTATCTTCAGTTTTGAGCCAAAAGACCATTACAGGGCTTTGGGCTGTCACGGACATGCTCATGTCGGACGAAGTCCGAAACGCGCGGCAGAAGGGTAATGGGTCATGGGTAATTGGAAAACCATTTTTCAGGCTTTTCAAGGGAAAACATCCCCAATGTTTCAGCCGTTTTCAACGGCTGAAACAGACATAATATAGAGATAGCTATAAAACATTTTCACACAAACTCTAACCTTGAAAAAGGTGGGCAGCCATTCGACTGCGATCCCCTAAAATAAAATCAATCGACTCATAGCCGACAGAATCGATCATCGATTTAAACACTTCAGGAGGATATTTAAAAGAACTAAAAGTATGAAATTTCTGCCCTTTCTCAATCCCTATCATTTGTCCTGGAACTTCAATGTTTTGAGATTCAGTTGCTATTAAAACATGCTTGAGATCGTGGGTCTCCCGTTCCCATTCTGGTTGATAACGAAATGCTCCGGGTTTCATCCCCACCGTACCGGCATCCCGGTTAATACGAAACATAAGATTCTCGATGAAAGTTGCTACTTTTGGAGTATCATAGGCCTTCATCAAAGATTCTTCATCTTGGTTAGCGTCATGAACTAGCAGCAAATAGTGGGGTTTCCCAATTAATTTCTTAATCTGAGCAATAAAAACGGGAACTTCATCTCTTCTCAGATTTGCAATGGTACTGCCTTTGAACAAAACAACCGGTTTTTCATATTCTGGTATATTCTCTAGTTGAGTGAAGTCTTGCTCCATTCCCTCAACCGAAATATTTGGCAGTTCAGCACGAATCACTTCAACAACTTTATCCACAAATTCGGGAGAAATATCAATTCCTAAATATCCTTTTAATTTATGACAAGAGCGAAGCAAGGGCAAGGTTTTTAGACGTATACTTTGCTCACTTCCAGGGACTAATTCAATAAAAGTTGCGTTAGCACCAATTTTTTTAGTTAGAAGATGACCTTTGCTTTGGAAGAGTTGAGCCTCATACTTATAAAGGTAATAATCTTTTTCACTAGCTAACACTTCATTGTACAAGATCCCACCTCGAACTGGATCGTTAGCATCTTGAGGATCGCCGTATAAATAAGGCCATAAATTGCCACTAACTTTACCAAGAAAGAATTCTATTGCATCTTGCTCAAGCTTATTAATGACTTTTTTATCTCCAGTTTTGCTGGTCATGATTTCTTATGTTGATCGACAATTTTTTTTCCCATATATAAACATACCATAATTTTTTGCCAGTATTCTTTGTTTTTTCTTTAGGAAGTGAATTCAGAACCCCTCTATTGGGGGCCACCAACTGGCAAGGTTGGAGTCTTATGGCTCAACATAGCTGGGCGATCGCTCTCTCATCTCAAGTCCGATTAACTGTTATAATTGCCGATCGTCGTAGGGTGGGCACACAAACCTTGTAGAAGTTCACTGATATCAAACCTTCTCTTGCTCACCCTACTGGCTCTTGTTATTACCTATTATCTATTACCTATTCTCTAATTATCACTGTGTGGGAAACTCTGCTTTTATCCAATTTTGCCCTCGATCCTTGGCTGCAAGGATCGCTACTCCATCGGATCGTCGGATCGCTGAGAAGCTGGCGCTCTGGTAGTGCCATCATGCAGTCGGCCGACTGGATCGGCGCAACTCTGGTGGCCTTGGTTCTAGGGTTTAGTCCCTTTGTGTCCACGACGTTAATTGGTGTCCTGTTAGCGGCCTGTGGAGGGTTCTGGATTTTACTCACCCTCTCCGACGATCCCCAGGAGGAGCGCCAACCCCTAGCCACTCCCATTCATGGGATGGTGTTCCTGTTTGCGGTAGTGTCCCTCGTGGCTACGGCCCTTTCGCCCGTGAAAATGGCAGCCCTGAGTGGATTGATTAAACTGGGTCTATATTTACTGTTTTTTGCCTTTACCGCTCGCTTAACCCGCAATCAACGGATTCGCTCTAGTTTAATTACGCTCTATCTATTGATCAGTTTGCCTGTAGCGGTTTATGGCATTCGTCAATACTTTTTTGGGGCGCGATCGCTGGCCACTTGGGTCGATCCAGAGTCGGCCTCGGCTGAAGTGACCCGCGTCTATAGCTATCTGGGCAATCCCAATCTATTGGCTGGCTATCTCTTAGCGGCGGTCATTTGGGGCTTGGCGGCGGTTTGGAGCTGGAAGGGCTTTTTTCCCAAAATGTTGGCGATCTTGACGTTCACGATTAATTCTGCCTGCTTAGTGTTGACCTATAGCCGGGGGGGATGGATCGGGTTTGTGGTTGCTTTAACGGCCTTTGGTCTATTGGCGGTGTATTGGTGGAGTGCGAAGTTATCTCCCTTTTGGCAACGGTTTGCCCTTCCTTTGACCTTCGGGATTTTAGTGGCGTTGTTTGCGATCGCCGTGTTGTTTGTGCCTCCCGTCCGCGATCGCGTCTCTAGTATTTTTGCCGGCCGCTCTGATAGCAGCAATAATTTCCGTATTAACGTTTGGATGGGCGCTCTGCGGATGATTGAAGCCTATCCCATCATTGGGATAGGCCCAGGGAATAGCGCGTTTAATAAAATCTATCCCCTGTTTATGACTCCCAAATATTCAGCCCTCAGTGCCTATTCTGTGTTACTAGAAACGGCTGTAGAAACCGGTTTAATTGGTTTAAGTGTGTTCCTGTGGTTTTTAGCCGTCACCTTTTACCAGGGATGGAAACAACTGCAACGTCTGCGGGACATGGCTTCACCTGAAGGCTGGTGGTTAATGGGAGCCTTGGCGATCGCGATCGGTATGATGGCCCATGGCGCAGTAGATACGGTTTGGTATCGCCCCCAGGTTAATACCCTTTGGTGGTTTGCCGTGGCTATTATCTCTAGTTATTACCAGAAACCGGCTCAACCCACAGGAGCCGTTAATTAACTCAATGTCTTTCTAGAGCCAATTCAATCAACTGATGCACCAGTTCTGGGAAAGGAACTCCCGTGTTCGCCCAAAGTTGGGGGTACATGCTGGTAGAGGTAAAGCCGGGTAGGGTGTTGATTTCGTTGATTAGCACCTCTCCAGTAGACTCTATATAGAAAAAGTCTACTCTAGATAATCCGGAGGCATCGACAGCTTGGAAGGCTTGAATGGCCATGTCTCGGATGCGATCGCTCACCTGTGCGGGTAAATTAGCCGGAATGAATAGATCTGCTTTTCCGGCTGTATATTTGGTTTCGTAGTCGTAGAAATCGCTCTCAAACGTGATTTCGCCGACAACAGAGGCTTTGGGATAGTCGTTGCCGAGTACGGCACATTCAACCTCTCTGGCAGTGACTCCCGCTTCAATGATAATTCTACGGTCATAACTAGCGGCGTTATCTAGGGCAGCTTCCAATTCTTGACGCGATCGCACTTTAGCAATACCCACCGACGATCCTAAATTCGCGGGTTTGACAAAACAGGGATAACCCATTTCTGCTTCTATCTCATCGCAGAGTTTGGGAAAAATACAAGGATTAGACCACACTTGAGCGCGAGTCACCGCCTTATACTTAACTTGGGCTAAACCCGCTTGGGCAAAGGCCATTTTCATGGCAATTTTATCCATACCCACCGCCGATCCGACAATTCCCGAACCCACATAGGGCACTTGCATCAGTTGCAGCAAGCCTTGAATCGAGCCATCTTCACCGTTAGGGCCGTGTAGAATCGGAAACCAGACATCAATCTCACTCACTCGATCGGGAAACTGCCACAAACTGCGCCCCGATGGGCTATCTGTGGATAAGGGTGTACCAGAGTCCAGGACTTGGGCGGCGGTTTCGGGTTCATACCAGTAACCATCTTTACGGATATAGAAAGGAAGGACTTGGTAGCGATCGCCGTTTTCTCCGGTTTGCAGCGCTGCGGCGATCGCCTTTGCCGAAACAATGGAAACTTCATGCTCCCCCGAACATCCCCCAAACAATAGTCCTATCCGTTTCTGGCTCATAACCCTAGCTTCCTCTTCATGTCAACAGCAAAGAGTTTATTATATCAATTAAAAATTAAAAAATTTAGGGATTTTCTCTTTCTCAATACTGTTGTTTCGCGATCGGATACAATATTGACACGATCGTATATAGCAAGCCTATTTCATACTATGTTATGGGAAATCATACTTCATGCAGAGTTTGAAAAATGGTTCTTTGAACAGGAACAAGCTGTACAAGATTCAATTGCTACAGCGATCGATGTTCTTGAGGAAAAAGGGGCACAATTGGGAAGACCCTATGTTGATACACTTAAAGGCTCTGAATTTCCGAATATGAAAGAACTAAGAGTTCAACATGCTGGAGAACCTTATCGAATCATTTTTGCTTTCGATCCCAAGCGCCAAGCCGTTCTTCTCCTTGGGGGTAACAAAGCAGGAAAAAAACGATGGTATCAGATAAATATTCCCATAGCCGATCGACGATTTCGAGAATATCTAGAAGAGACAGAAGAAGGCGAATTAGTATGAGAAAATATAAAACTTATAAAGAAATAAGAAGCACCTTTTCTCCTGAGTCTCAGCAAAGAATTGCTGCGGGCGCTCAGAAAATAAAGGAGGAGCTAAGAATACTTGAAACTGTGGGAGAAATGGCGGGAATATCACCAGATGAACTCGCAGAAAGGTTCAATATAGAGCCACTTGACCTTTCACCAGTGGAGGGACAAGAAAACATTACATTCAATAAGCTTCTAGCCATTATTTCCGCTCTGGGGGGTTCTGTAGATATCGTCATTAATTTTCCAGAAAAAGATCCCGCACATTTTTCTGAAGTTGAGACTTTTTTGTATCCTAACGCTGTAGATTTAGGAGAGAAATGAAAATTTGAGATGGGGTTGCCTTATACCATTTCTCTTTAAGCCTGCCATTAATCGATTGATGGTACTTTACCACTATCCAATAAATCCTGAGAAAATAGCTGTTTGAATCATTACCAGCCCATAGCCCTAAAAAATAGGGTGAGACACGCTCACCCTATACCATACAGCATTAATAGGAAAAGAGAAGGAGAAGGTTGATTATTCCTTAGCTGCCATGGCTAAGATCAAATCTACCATCCGGTTAGAATACCCCCATTCATTGTCATACCAAGAGACAATCTTGAAGAAGTTAGAGTTTAATTCGATGCCTGCACCGGCATCAAAAATACTCGAATGGGGATCGGAAGTGAAGTCCGTGGAAACCACTGGATCGTCTGTGTATCTCAACACGCCCTTCATTTCTCCTTCTGCCGCTTTCTTCATCGCTTCGCAGATTTCGGCGTAGCTAGTAGCTTTTTCGGTCTTGAAGGTTAAATCGACCACCGATACATCGGGAGTTGGCACGCGGAACGCCATCCCGGTGAGCTTGCCTTTGAGTTCCGGTAACACCAGAGTTACGGCTTTTGCGGCTCCGGTGGATGCGGGGATAATATTTTGGGTGGCACTGCGCCCGCCGCGTAAATCTTTACGGCTGGGGCCGTCAACCGTGGGTTGGGTGGCGGTCATGGCGTGAACGGTGGTCATGAGACCCTCTACCAAACCAAAGTTATCATTAATCACTTTAGCAACCGGGGCCAAACAGTTGGTCGTGCAACTGGCATTAGACACGACCGTATGTTTGGCGGGGTCGTAGCTGTTATGATTGACTCCCATTAACAGGGTAGGCACTTTATCCGGGTCTTTTTCCTTCGTCGGTGCAGAAATCACCACCCGTTTAGCGCCTGCTTGCAGGTGGGCAGAGGCTTTTTCATAATCGGTAAATAAACCGGTGGATTCAACCACGAACTGCACCCCAGTCTTACCCCAGGGCAGTTCGGCTGGGTTTCTCACCGAGTAACAGGGGATATCTTTACCATTAACCACGATCGCCCCTTCTTTGGCTTCTACTGTTCCCTTAAACGGGCCGTGGGTAGAATCATATTTGAGTAAGTAGGCAATACTTTCTGGAGGAACGAGGTCATTAATGCCGCAAACTTCAATCTCTGGATGGGCAACGGCTACCCGAAACACTAGCCGCCCAATACGACCAAATCCATTAATACCAACTTTTACTGTCATATTGACATGACTCCTGTAATCGCAATAGGGAAATTACTTTCCCCGATCTACTTTGGCACTTCCTCTGGTGAACCCTTGCTATGGCAAGAATATTTTAAGCATTTGGGGAATAGGGAGTGGGCGAGATGGCGAGATAGGGGGATGGGGAGATGGGGAAACCCTATTCCCTATTCCCTATTCCCTATCCCCTATTCCCTATTCCTAATCAAGCTTTGGCCCAGCGTTGATAATTTCGGGTGTAGCAGTTTTGAAGCGTTTGAAGTTCTCGATGAACTTCTCGGCTAAGATTTTCGCTTGGCGATCGTAAGCTTCTGGATCGCTCCAGGTATTTTTCGGGTTCAGAATCTTCGGATCGACATTGGGAACGCTTTCCGGAACCAATACCTTAAAGATGGGGTGCGGATTGAAATTAACCTTATCGAGATCGCCCCTCAAAGCCGCCCAAACCATATAGCGGGTATCTTGAATATCAAAGCGTTGACCGACACCATAGGGGCCGCCTGTCCATCCGGTATTGATTAAATAAACTGAGGTGGTGTCCTTATGTTCTTCAAGGCGTTTGGCCAGCATTTCCCCATAAACCGTAGCTGACAGAGGTAGGAATGGCTTACCGAAACAAGCGGAGAACGTGGCTTCAGGTTCCGTCACACCCCGTTCTGTTCCTGCCAGTTTGCTAGTATAGCCAGACAGAAAATGATAAATAGCTTGCTCAGTCGTCAGTTTGGAAATGGGGGGCAGGACTCCAAAGGCATCCGCAGTCAAAAAGATGACGGCCGTAGGATGGCCGCCAATACCCGGAATCACACAGTTGGGAATATAGTTGATGGGGTAAGCACCACGGGTATTTTGGGTTAAGCTGCCATCGTCATAGTCGGGAGTGCGGGTTTCTTCGTCTAGGATGACGTTTTCTAGGAGTGAGCCATAGCGGATAGCGTCCCAAATTTCCGGTTCTTTTTCTCGCGACAGGCGAATGGTTTTGGCATAGCATCCACCTTCAAAGTTGAAGATGCCATCAGAAGACCATCCATGTTCATCATCTCCGATTAGGCGACGGCTGGTGTCGGCAGAAAGGGTGGTTTTTCCGGTTCCGGAGAGACCAAAGAAGAGGGCGGTATTGCCTTGGTCGTCCATGTTGGCACTACAGTGCATGGGTAGCACATCGCGCTTGGTCATGCAGTAGTTCATGAAGGAGAAGGCTGATTTTTTCATTTCGCCTGCGTAGAAGGAACCGCCCACGAGGATCAGTTTTTTAGAGAAGCTAACAACGATGAAGGCTTCGCTGTTGATGCCGTCAATACCCGGATCGCCTTTCAAACCGGGAACGGCAATGATCGTGAAGTCTGCGTGATGGCTGGCAAGTTCTTCAGCCGTGGGGCGAATGAACATCTGATGCACGAACATATTTTGATAGGCGAGTTCGTTGATGATCCGCACGCTCATCCGATAGTTGGGATCTGCACCAATATAGCCATCAAAGATATAGAGGTCTTTGCCTTGGATGTAAGCAAGAACCCGTCTATGGAGCATGTCGAATTTTTCGGGGGATAAACCGACGTTGACTTTGTTCCAGTGAACTTCATCATGGATAAAGGGTTCATCGACAATGAAGCGGTCGTTGGGCGATCGCCCCGTATACTTCCCGGTTTCTACACAGAATGCACCATTTGAGGCCAAAACCCCTTCTTTTCGGGCTAGGGCATGTTCCAATAGTTTGGGAACCGCTAGGTTACGATAGACCTTTTGCAGATTTAGAAAACCGAGTTCCTCTAGTCCGTAGTAGGGAGGGCATAGGTGGGGCGCTTCGGTATTGACTGACGGATTGGCGATCGGTTTAGTAGGGGTTTGAACCATAATCTAATCTCCTTAGATTCATGTAACGTTAGTTCTTTGTAAATCTTTGTGAATCTTTCCTTGATTCCTTCGATTTAGAAGATTTGACTTACACTTTACCGTTAATTCACAAGAATGCTACATCAGTCTTTGATAAAAATAATGTCGCAATTTTGCCCTTTCTATAGTTTCTTGAATTAATACTAAGAAAACTCCCTTTTAGGTCATAAAAACCTAACAAAAATCATCGCCGAATTCACTATTTTGATATTCTGTAACCTACACTACAGCACCCTCAAAGGTCGAAAACAAAATTTTTTTACCTGAATTCCCTTACGGAAAGGACGGTAACCCATAATTCCCAGACTGAACACTCTTAAGTCACTCCAGGCTATTGGTAACCCCAAACCTTAAGAAAAACTAAAATCAAGATCGGGGCAAAAAACAACTCAAACTTACTTAATCAAACTCAATAACACCCGATTCCTTTAACCCATCAATATTTTATTATCTACCGTTTCCTGTCCATTTGAACAACTTAAAACTTAAAACTTAAAATCCAAAATGAGCAATAATAACTTATCCCCATTCCCCATTCCCCATCCCCCCATCCCCCCATCTCCCCATTCCCCCCACCCCACAGGCTATGATGGAAACACACTCACGGGATTGACAACAGAGGTCAAAACAATGGGTAAGCTTTGCTATAGTTGGTTCTGTACAAAAGGTATGGGGTGAGGACAACATGGGAATTAACAGTCAACTGCCATCAAACACCGCACAAACAGCACAAGACGACGTACTCCTAGCATCAGAAGCGCTCAACACAGCCGTTTCTCCCGAAGCTAGGCCACAGTTCACCGGCCAACGGCCCCTGAGCTTCATTCAAAATAATGGACAGGTCGATGACTCCGTATCCTTCCACGTCCGAGATGGAGATGTGGGGGAAGTTTTCTTTACTCAAGAAGAAATCGTTGTTGCCAATGGTGATGATGTCATTCGGGCGAACTTTGTTGGTTCTAACCCCAGTGCCGAAGTCAGAGGATGGGAGCAACTCCCCGGTATTGCCAACTTCTTCATTGGTAATGACCCCTCTAAATGGCGCACCAATATCGCCACGTTCGAGGGCGTATGGTACGAAGAAGTCTATGATGGCATTGACGTTAAATACTCCGGGCAAAGCGGCCAAGTTAAACGGGATATCTACGTGGCTCCCGGTGCAAGCGTTGACACGATTAAGATTGCCTACGAGAACATCAACGATATTGAAATTCGCGAAGATGGTTCCTTAGCTCTGATTACCGACACAGGAGAGCTAACCGAGAAAACCCCCATCGCTTATCAGATTATTAACGGTCAGCAAGTTGATGTAGATGTTGCCTACAAGATTTTAGAGGGGAATCAAATTGGGTTTGAAGTCGGCAGCTATGACCCCAATCATGAATTAGTCCTCGACCCCGTTCTGGAATACTCCAACTACTTGGGGGGAAGTTCGGTAATTGTAGAAGATATTCAACCCTTCGTCACATTTACTCTACAAACTCTAACGACAACCCAAGTTATTCCAGGGCAGACTGTACCAGGGCAACCTCCAAGTCCGCCCATTACGATTACTAACACAGAAATCTCGACGATTACGTTTGAGCAGGGAACCTATAGAGCAGGTGCAACAAATGTAACTGCACCTGTACCCGCAGAAGATGCGGGTTATGCCATTACTGTAGACCAGTTTGGAGCTGCCTATGTTACCGGAGAAACCTTCTCCGTTAACTTCCCGAAAAAACCTCCAGAAGATACAGTAGAACCTTTTACTCGTCCCTTACCTGATCCAACTGCGGGTAATGATGTTCGAGAAGCTTTTATTTCTAAAATCAATAATGATGGTAGCTTAGTCTACTCAACCTATATCGGGGGTGTTGATAAAGACCGTGCCAATGATATTGCTGTAGACCGGGCAGGAAATGCCTATATTGTTGGGGAAACTGAATCTCCAGACTTCCCGGTACAAGAAGGGCGCACGACTACACCCTTCCAACCTTTTGCAGGGGGTTCCCAGGATGCTTTTGTTCTTAAACTCAATCCTACCGGAACCCAGATTGACTATGCCTCTTACCTGGGTGGTACGGGTTATGATCGGGGTTCAGGTATCGAGATAGATAGTAATGGTTCAGCCTATATTACCGGACAAACCACATCAACCGGCTTAGGAACGGCTGGAGTATTCCAACAAAATACCGACCCCACCAATGGCAGTGATGCCTTTGTTGCCAAGGTGAACGCCACTGGAAACCAGTTACTGTACTTTACCTATATAGGTGGCCCTGGATTTGAAGAAGGAATTGGTATTGACGTTGATAGTACAGGCAATGCCTATATTTCCGGAACCACCCAATCCTCTGGTTTAGCCACTTCTGGAACCTATCAACGGAACTTGGTTGGCTCTAGTGATGTGTTTGTCTCCAAAATTAACACCGATGCCAGCCAACAACTGTATTTCTCCTACCTCGGTGGGGGTGGTGGTGATGTAGCTGGGGGTATTGCGGTAGACTCTACCGGAGCAGCTTATGTGACCGGGATTACGCCCTCGGCTGACTTCCCCACGGGTCGGAATTTAGCATCGGGACAAATTCGCAATTTTGCCGAACCTACGTTCCAATCCGAGTATCAAGGGGGAGCCTTTGATGCCTTTGTCACTAAGTTTGCTCCCAATGGTCAATCCTTAGCCTATTCTACATTTTTAGGCGGTGCGGGTAATGAAGGGGTGGCCTTCTTACCCCTAACAGCCTCCACCATTGGTTTAGACCAAGCAGGACAGGCTTATGTGGTAGGTACAACCAATTCAGCCTCCAGCACAACTTTCCCTACTAGGAATGCAGAACAACCTAATTTTGCTGGTGGTCGAACAGATGCGTTCTTAACCAAACTCAATCGCGATGGTACAAACCTGATTTACTCCTCTTTTTATGGTGGGGATGGCGATGATTATGGCTATGGCGTAGCAGTCGATCAGTTTGGCGCTGCCTACACAACGGGTCAAACGATTTCTAGTAACTTAAATGATAATCGTGACCCTGAATTACCGCCACCTGGAACCTTTGAACCCCCTACATTTGGTTATGGTGTAGAAGATCCTAGTCCTGCTAGAACTGTTCCTTTTTTCTCCAATACCATTCCAGGTTCGTTAACACCAATTGGGGCAGCAGTAGTCGAAAGAAATGAACCTGATGCTTTTGTTGCTAAGTTCTCCTTTGAAGGCGTAATTGTCACCCCCTTTGGCGGCACGTTAGACATCACCGAAGGGGGAGTAACCGACTTTATCGCTTTAGAACTGACCACAGAACCCACGGCCCCCGTTACCATCGTTCTCAGTCCCGATAACGAATCCACCATTGCGCCTAATACCGTCACGTTCACCCAACAAAACTGGAATCGTCCCCAAAGAGTACAAGTGATTGCCGTTAACGATGGGGATGTAGAAGGAGCGCACCAGAGTACCATCAATTTCCAAACCTTTAGCGCTGACCCCAGCTATAACCAGATTTTTGTTCCTCCAGTGACGGCCAACGTCACCGACAACGACACCAGGGTATTCGTAGACGAAAACGAACAACCCGACGGCACAAGAGGATTAGTAGTCTCCGAAAATGGCGACACCAACACCTACACCATCCGCCTGGCCCAACAACCGGCTCCTAACACCACAGTACAAGTGGTGTCTTCCCCAGATTCCCAACTGACTGCCGGTGCAAATGGCAACGCCTTAGAGAACGCGCCCTTCACCCTCACCTTCAGTCCCACTGACCCCCGTACCCTCTGGAATACGCCCCAAACTGTCACCGTAGGCGCGGTGGATGACTTGGTACAAGAAGGCAACCACACGGGACAACTGCAACTGGCGGTCACTAGCCAAGATGGACAGTTTAACAACACCAACGCCATCCTGGTCAACGATACCCCCCTCACCCAACAGGAAAATCAGCGCAGTAGCCTCACGGCCACTATCCTCGATAACGACCAACCGGATATCTTTGTTAATGTTCCCAGTGGCGAGTTAATCACCAGTGAAGACCGCACTGGCTTCCAAATCTCCGCCCGGTTGGGGAGTATTCCCACCAGTGATGTGGTCATCCCCATTACCATCAGCGACCCCACCGAAGGAAACGCCGTCCCCGCTAGTCTCACGTTCACCCCCGAAAACGCAACCCAACTGCAAGTAGTAGACATCCTTGGGGTTCCCGATGACATCATCGACGGCAACCAGCCCTATGTGGTCACCGTTGCCCCAGCCCAAAGCGCCGACCCCAACTATAGCGGCCTCGAATTAGAAGAAAATGAATTTAATGTCCTCAACCTGGATATTGACACCTTTGGGGTAAATGTCACCCCGGTTACCGGTCTGCGAACCTCCGAAGATGGCACAACCCAAACATTTGACGTGGTGCTGTCGAGTAGTGAAGCCCCCCTAGCCGATGTCCAGATTGACTTTAGTACCTCCAACCCAGAAGAAGGCTTAATTTCCACCGATGGCCAAAACTTTGCGGCGGATGCTTCGTTGGTCTTCAATGCCCAAAACTTTAATGTTCGCCAAACCATCACCATTCAAGGGGTTCCCGATGGGGTAGTCGATGGCAACCAACCCTATACCATTCTCAGTACCCCCACCACTAGCACCGATGAACGGTTTAATAATGTGCCCGTGCAGAATGTGGCGGTGATTAATGAAGATATCGACAGCATCGGCCTGAACTTTGTCCCCACCACCGGCGAAACCACCGTGAGTGAAGATGGGGCATCGATTGAATATTCGGTTTCTCTGCAAAGTAGCCCCAGCTCCGATGTGGTGATTACGGTGCAACCGGATGTACAAAGCTTGGTGACTCCCACCGTGCTGACGTTTAACTCCACGAATTACAATGAGGTGCAAACCGTTACGATTACCGGCTTTGATGACCGCATTGTAGAAGGAACCCACAGCAGTACGATTAACTTCTCTGTCGAATCCGGGGATACCGACTATGGCAATTTAACCCTCGACCCGGTAACTGTCACCGTCCTCGATAACGATACCAGTCGCCCCGGCCTCACCCCCTCCCCAACCCCGGCTCCTTCACCGTCTCCCGGTTTCCCCAGCTTCCCAGCCTTCCCCAGTTTCCCCACCTTCCCAGGGTTCAGACCTCCGTCTCCGGCTCCCGCCCCTCCTCCTGCCCCCGCACCGGCTCCGAGTCCGAGTCCTAGCCCCTCCCTGGGCACGGGACGGGCAACCCCCGGTAACGATTTTATCGATATGGGCGCGTTCAATCTCCGCAGTATTTCTGCCCTGCAAGGCAATGATACGGTTGTGGGTAGCCCGGCTAATGATTTCATCAATGGTAACCAGGGTAACGATTCCCTCTTTGGTGCGGCGGGTAATGACTTCCTCTACGGCGGTCAAGATAATGACACCCTACGCGGCAGTAGCGGTAACGATAACCTGAACGGCGACTTCGGAAACGATTACCTGGAGGGAGGTACAGGCACAGATAACCTGAGTGGTGGACTTGGTAATGATGTGTTTGTTTTACCCACCAGTGGCGCAGTTAGCACCGTATTCCAAGCGGATCGGATTCGCGACTTCGGTAACGGATTTGACCTAATTGGCTTAACGGACGGGGTAACACAAGGCAATCTGCAACTCCTGCAAACCGGCTCGGATACCGCCATTCTGTTTAATGGCTTATATCTGGGTGTTGTAGAACGTACAACTCCAGCCGCCTTAAATGGTCGCTTTATTCCAGTTTCCTTATAGAGGTAATGGGTAATGGGTAATGGGTATTTTCCCATCTCCCATTCCCCCACAGCAATCATCGTAGTGCCGTGACAACCCTAAAATGGTGGGTTACGGCGGATTAAGAGATTGCTGTCAGAGTCTAGGTTTTAGCCGCCTAACCCACCCTACGCTAATGCACTATTTTAGCAGTAGTGGCTTGGCAAGCTTAAAACTGTAGGTTGGGTTGAACGAAGTGAAACCCAACTTTCGTCAGACGGGTGTTGGGTTTCGTTCCTCAACCCAACCTACACTCTTACTACGCTAATGCACTATTTTAGCTGTGTCACGGCAGTAGGGTGGGCAGGAGGAGGGAGCGACAATCATTCAAATTCGACCAACAGATCCTGCCCACCTTGCCCGTACATTGAGTAATGAGTAATGAGTAATCAGGTATGGGTTAAGAGTCGGATTCTAACAATTCGGCGATCGCCTGTTGCTCCTCTGGAGGGAAGGGAACAGGCACGGCGCGGGTATCGGTAATCAACCAATCCAATGCAGCCGATCGCACGTCAATGGATGCGCCCGTTTTATCCACACAATAGCGTCCAAAGACCAGTTTATCCACCAAACGCACATCGGGGCCGAGGCGCGAATACTCGAAAATCACACTATTTTTCACCGTTGCCCCGCTACAAATATGACAACTAGGGCCAATCATGGCCGGGCCGACAATTTTCGCCCCATCTTCGATTTTGGTCATACCGCCAATATAAACGGGGCCAGTAATATCAACTTTATCCCAATCAATCGCTACATTCAATCCCGTATAAATGCCAGGAGCTACTTCCTGTCCGGGAATAGACACATTCTTAATCTCTCCGAGCAGCACTCCGCGCACAGCTCGCCAATAGTCCGGCACTTTACCAATATCTACCCATTGGAAATCCATGGAAATGCCATAAAAAGGCGCTCCCATTTCCACTAATTTGGGAAACAGATCGCCCCCAATATCATATTCTTGGCCAGAGGGAATATACTTCAGCACCTCTGGCTCAAAGATATAAATCCCGGTATTAATATCGGTACTAATGGCTTCTTCAACGGAGGGCTTTTCTTGGAAGGACTTCACCCGTCCGTCCTCATCAGTAACGATCACCCCATAACTCGACACTTCTTCTTTGGGGACAGATTTCATAATTACTGTGGCGATCGCCCCTTTTTCCTTATGCCACTTAATCGCCTGGGTTAAATCCAAATCAATCAGGGCATCCCCACACAAGACCACAAAGGTATCATCAAAAAACGGATTATAATCTTGAATGCGGCGCATTCCCCCCGCCGATCCTAATGCATCTCCCACTAGGGTTCCATCCGGTTCAATTCTTCCTTCAAAAGAATAACCAATTTGTACCCCAAACCGTTGTCCGTCCCGAAAATAGCTTTCGATTTCATTGGCCAGGTGGCTCACATTGACCATCACCTGGTCAAACCCATGCTGGCGCAACAGTTCTAGGAGAAACTCCATTACCGGTTTTTGTAGGATGGGAATCATCGGTTTGGGAATGGTGTAGGTGATGGGCCGGACACGAGTTCCCTTACCAGCCGCCAGAATCATGGCTTTCATAATTATCTATTCCTCAACCACAGGTTTTTGATTACTACGGGTGTTCTAATGGCCGAATCAGACTGAACTAATTAGGTCTTAGAACGCTATAACAACCTGATCCATATATCTATAGGTTATCAGTGATTTTACTCCTTAACCTTTCTTTCTGTCGATTTTTGGGCAAAAAATCCTTAAGCCGGACTCAGTTCGCCCAGGACGCGGATTTTTAGGTCTTGATAGAATTCTTCTTGTTTGAGTTCGACTTTCGATTGGGCTGAGAGCAAGAGCAGGCCCCAGAATGTGCCCACGCGATCGCATTGGGGATGGGAAACCAACAGTTGTTCGAGTTCGAGCCATTCCGGTTGCTCCTCCTCAGTGGCCCCATATTGACCGAGAAACTTCTCTAATTTTTCTGCCACTTCCGATAAATTTTCTTCATGGGCCAATTGGCGGATGGCTTTGGCCGTTTGGGCCCGGGACAGGGGGCGACGACGAGGCGACTTCCCGGAGCGGTCTGCCAGGGTTTGGCTCATGGTTTGCAGTTGATCGATCAGCTCTTGCAGCGTGACTCGTCGCTGTTTGACCGGTCGCGCAATGGCCCGGCGACGCAGTTGGTTTTCTAAGCGAAAAGGGATGCGAGGACGAGATCCATCGGGCTGGTCTTCATAATCGTCCAATTCGTCTGCGAACTCTTCCGGGGAAAGCTCATTGCTATCTTCTTCTAGACTTTCAGCTTTTAAGAGGACGAGCATGGAGGCGTAGAGAAAGACTTGACCCGATTCCGATAAGTCCGCCCGATTAACACTCTGATCTTGAGGATCGGTTGCAGCACGGGAGTTGAGTTGTTCTAAGACGCGATCGATCACATCAATCACTTGCACATCCCACGGATCGATTTCTCCCCGTTGGGCCATTTCGATTAATAAGGAGATCCCTAGATCTTGGGGAGAAGGAGAGGATTGCCACGGTTGGGATTGACTCAATTCTAGGGGAGGTAAGGACGCAGAAGACGAATCCATCAAGCATTAACTCCAGATCGCGCGAGACTTCTGTTCTACTATATCCAAGAGGCCAGCTTACTTCAGGGGTAAGGCGATCGTAAAGATAGAAAAGTTTCAATTCTTACTCATCACTCATTACCAGGGCGAAGTGCTATAATTCTAACCTTTCAAACCACTGCCTGCATCCGTAGACATAATATAGCGTTGCACAAACATAAACAGCACTAAAATGGGCAAAATTGAAATCATCGATCCTGCCGCAATTAAACGCCAATCTAAAGAAAATGTCCCTGCCAACCGTTGCACCCCTAAAGGAAGCGTAAACATTTCCGGTTGGTCTAAAATAATCAACGGCCATAAAAAGTCGCTCCACGATCCAATAAACACAAAAATCGCCAGAGTCACCAAAGCCGGACGGACAGATGGCAACATCACACACCACCAAATTTCCCATTCTGAACAGCCATCCATACGCGCTGCTTCTTCCAATTCTTTCGGCACACCTTGAAAGGCTTGCCGTAACAGGAAAATCCCAAAAGCAGAAGCCAGGGAGGGCAACATTACCCCTAAATAAGTATTTCTAAGTCCCAATTGCACCATTAAAATATAGAGGGGAATCATCACAATTTGAAACGGGATCAAAATGGTGGCTACAATTAGGTTGAAAATAATCTGTCGTCCCTGAAAATCAAGCCGCGCCAACGGATAAGCCGCCAGGGAACAAAAGAGTAAATTGAGTCCGACAGTGAGGGCAGAAATCCAGAAGCTATTGAATAAGTAGCGGTCAAAGGGGTTGGTTTGCCAAACCTCAATAAAGTTACTCAGGGTTGGCTGTTCTGGAATTAATTGCGGCGGAAATTGAAAGATATTTTCACCGGGTGATTTTAGGGAAGTGCTGGCCAACCAGAGTAGCGGTAAGAGCATCATAAATGCTATGATGATTAATAAGCTATAGGTTCCTAAAGTGGGCCAAAATCGGGTCTTATGCATAGGAGTTAGGAAAGAAAAAAGGGGGTTATCCTTTGGGACGAGTGCGTGTGCGTCAGCATGTTAATCCATTAAGCCGGAAATTTCAAGGGGCGGTCACTCTCCCCAATTGGTCAGACATTTATCCCCAGTTACAGCAGCCTCTTCATTTAGATATTGGTTGTGGACGGGGTAGGTTTTTATGGACAATTGCTCAACAGCAACTAGACTGGAATTTCCTAGGGTTGGAAATTCGGGAGCCTCTGGTAATAGAGGCAAATGAATGGCGCGATCGCCAGAATTTAACGAATCTCCATTATCTCTTTTGTAATGTGAATATTTCCCTGAAAAATATCCTCGGTTCTCTACCGGAAAATATTCTACACTACGTTAGTATCCAGTTCCCCGATCCTTGGTTCAAAAACAGACATCAAAAACGGCGAGTGGTTCAGGATGAGTTGGTGGATATTTTAGCTCAGTTTATTATATCTGGGGGGCAAATTTTTCTGCAATCGGATGTGGAAGAGGTGGCGCTACAGATGCGAGAGTTATTCGATCAGCACCCTGGTTTTACCCGTTCCCATGATTGGTTAGAAGAGAATCCTTTACCGGTGCAAACGGAGCGAGAAATTGCGACTTATGCCAAAGGTGAACCAGTTTATCGGGTTCTGTTTGAGCGGTTGTGAGGGATAAGAAACCCGGTTTCTTCAAGAAACCGGGTTTCTGGATCGCAGTTTTTTCTAAGTTTATTATGACCAACAAGAACAACTCAGAATTTCTCTGTGAAAATCCAGAGCGCCTACAGCAGTATCTCCAAGAAATTCCCAAATCACCGGGGGTTTACTTGATGAAAGATCGGGGTAACTCTATTTTATATATTGGTAAATCCAAACAACTCAGAACTCGTGTGCGCTCCTATTTTCGGGATTTCACCAGCCATAATGCGCGTATTGCCTTGATGGTGCGAAAGGTGAACGATATTGAATGGATTATTACGGATACTGAGGCGGAAGCGCTGGCTTTAGAATCTACTCTAATTAAACGCCATCAACCCCGGTTTAATGTGCTGCTTAAGGATGATAAGAAGTATCCTTATATTTGTATTACTTGGTCAGATGACTATCCTCATATTTTTATTACCCGAAAGCGGCAACGGAGAAACCGGAAAGATAAATATTATGGCCCCTATGTGGATGGGGGCCAATTGCGGCAAACTTTGGATTTAATTAAGCGAATTTTTCCTCAACGTCAACGACCGAAACCTCTCTATAAAGACCGAACTTGTCTCAATTATGATATTGGGCGCTGTCCGGGAGTTTGTCAACAGTTGGTGGAGGTGGATGAGTATCGGCAAATGATGCAGAAAATTGCCATGATTTTTCAAGGGAGAACGGCGGAGTTGGTGGAGGAATTGAGGGAGAAAATGCAGGAAGCGTCGGCAGCTCTGAATTTTGAATTAGCGGCTCAATTTCGGGATCAAATTCAAGGGTTGCAAGCGCTGAATGCGAGTCAGAAGGTGGATTTGTCTGACGATCGCATCTCACGGGATGCGATCGCCCTTGCAGAAGACGCAGAACGCTGCTGTATTCAGTTGTTCCAGATTCGTAGCGGTAAATTGGTGGGTCGTTTGGGGTTCTTTGCCGAAGTGGGGGAACCAGGGGCGATTTTGCAACGGGTTTTAGAGGAACATTACCAAAGCGCCGATCCTCTAGAAATTCCGGCGGAAATTTTGGTGCAATATCCTTTACAAGATGGGGAATTTCTGCTAGAATATATCAGGAATTCTAAGCAGAAAAAAGTATCGCTTCAGGTTCCGCAACGGCAAAGTAAGGCAGAACTAATTGATTTAGTTTATCGCAATGCCCAAGCGGAGCTGAATCGGATGCAGAAATTGGGCGATCGCACCCAACAAAGCCTCAAGGATTTAGCCCAGATTCTCAGCTTACCCGAAATTCCCCGACGGATCGAGGGTTACGACATCTCCCATCTGCAAGGATCGAACGCGGTGGGGTCTCAGGTGGTGTTTATAAATGGGATGCCCGCAAAGCAATATTATCGCCATTATAAAATCAAAAATCCCACCGTCCAACCCGGTCATTCCGACGATTTTGCCTCCCTTGCAGAAGTGATCGGCCGTCGATTTCGCCGTTTTCTGGAAAATCCCCAACTCCCCCGTCGAGGAAACCCAGATTTTCCTGATTTACTACTGATTGATGGGGGAAAAGGTCAGTTATCGGCGGTGGTTGCAGTTCTCTCGGAGTTAGAACTGTTACCAGACTTGCGGGTGATTAGTTTAGCCAAACAGGAGGAAGAAATCTTTCAACCGGGCGATTCTGAACCCCTTTCCACCGATCCCGATCAACCGGGAGTGCAGTTACTGCGCCGGGTTCGGGATGAGTCCCACCGGTTTGCCGTCAGCTTCCATCGTCAGCAACGGGGCGATCGCCTCCTCACCTCCCGTCTCGATGGAATTCCGGGATTAGGCTATGAGCGACAAAAGCAATTATACAAGCATTTTCCGTCTTTAGATGCGATCGCCCAAGCCACCCCCAAACAACTGCAACAAGTCCCCGGAATCGGCCCCCATCTCGCCCAAAACATTTATGATTATTTTCATTGATGAATTCTTTTCAAAGCCTCGATCGCCTCAACAGCAGAGGGATAGCGATCGCGGAAATGATAGGCCACCATCTTATCTAAAATATCCATCAGCTCCACACTCACCGTATCCTCAACCAAATGATGCCAAACAGCGCTCCCACTGCTCCAATCTTGGCGCAACTTCTGGGGGGTAATCCCCGTTAAAGCATGGATCGCAATCATGCCCACAGAGTAAATATCACTACAGAGTCTTGGTTGCCCCATCAATTGTTCTGGAGCAGCATAACCTTTCGTCCCGATCGCCACCGTAAACCGTTCCGTCTCTTCATCTAACTGGGGAGAAAACTGCTTCACTGCGCCAAAATCAATCAAGCAAAGGCGGCGATCGCTCTGACGACGAATAATATTACTAGGTTTAATATCTCGATGAATCACCTGATATTGATGAACAAAGGTCAACACCTGCAAAATATCCAACATTAACTCAAGCACTCGATCCACTTCTAAGCGCCGATCCTCTCCAACTTCTTCACTTAAAGAACTGCCCTCAATGTACTCTTCCACTAAATAAAACTCTTGATACTCTTCAAAATAGGCAAACAATTGGGGAATTCGATCGTGTTCTCCTAAAATCTCTAAAATTTCCGCCTCCGTCTTAAACAACCGTTGAGCAACCTGAAAAAAATTCCCATCCGTCTGAATCGGTCGTAAATGCTTAATGACACAAATCGGATGTCGGGGGCGCTGAATATCTTGGGCTAAATAGGTTTGGCCAAATCCTCCCGCACCTAATACCTTGGTAATATGATAACGCCCTCCTAAAAGACTCATGGGCTGAGTCCATTCTTCTGGATCTTCAGGAGCTATTTGGGTACACTCTTCCTCATCGATCTCCGTCTCTGTCCAGGTCTGAGTATTTTCTGAAGCTTCCAATTGAGTCGCATCTTGTGCTTGAGTCTGTTCCTCTAAAAACGTTTGTAAAAGCTTCAAATCTTGCTCTTGTTGTTTCACCCGTTCAGCCATTTCTTGTTGAACTTTTTCAGTTTGATAAGACCGATAAGCCAACACCCCACTACTACTGATGAACAATCCCAACACAGGAGAAAATAGGGGAACCCAAACGGCAGCTTGAAAGAACCCCCAGCTACTTCCGGCTAAACCCAAAACCGCGATCGCCAAAGTTCCCGATAAACCCAAAGGATGAGCAACTTTCCAACTTAACACTGCCCCCACTGCGGCCCACCCTAGAATCCAGAGGATTTCCCCCCGATCTGACCAGGTACTCATCAGGGGTTGGCCCTCTAAAGCAGCACTCAGGAGTTGGCTAATCATTTGAGCATGAATTTCTACCCCTGCCATTTGATGATTGCTTTCTTGTCCTCGACTATAGGGAGTATAAAAAAAATCATTCAAACTGGGAGCTGTCACCCCAATCAGAATCATGCGATCGCGTATCCAACTGGGATCGACCCGATCTTGCAAAACATCCGTCAGCGTCACTTTACGAGCCACGCGATCGGGAGAATGGTATTTCAATAAAATTTGATAACCTTCAGCATCAACCCCCTGATAGCCTCCCGTATTCGGTTCCAGGCGTTCTAAAGGCACTGACCCTAACATCAAAGTCCCTTGAGAGGGTTTCGCTTCAATATTTTCATACTTGAGATAATGGCGTGTCAGTTGCAGGGAAAAGGCTTGTGTCACCTGACATTTAGAAGACGGGAACGGTCTACCCCATAACAAACTGCGCCGAATTACCCCATCCTCATCAATCACCACATCCGCAAACCCCAGATACGCATTGGGAACTCCAGGAGGAGGAGGAACCCCAATATCATCCTCTCCTTTACTGAGTTGACAGACCGTTACGGTACGATTATCTTCCCCTTGTAAATAGGCCATCAATTCCTCGCGGCCGGGATTTTGGGGAATATCTCGATAAATATCTAAACCAATGATTCTCGGCTCATGGGCCTCAAGTTTCTGCAAAAGCTGATAAATGGTTTCATCCGATAAGGGATACCTCTGCTGGGCCTGAATATCCTCTTCTGTAACCCCAACAATCAAAATTCGATCGTCCGTTTCGGCGATCGCCCTCCATTGAGTTAATTGATCATAGATTAACAATTCCAGTGATTCAGTCCAACCCAATTCCCTCAACGCCACCACTAACACTGTCGTCAACGTCACAATCACCACCAAATTTCCCACACTCACCCAATCCATCCATGAATCCTGGGGATTCTTCCACCATTGGCAGAGTTTGGGCCAAATCTGCTCGCACACCAGTGAACGGCATCTTTGCCACAAAGGGAGGCTAGTTTTCATTCCCGGTTCAATTTTTCCCATACTTGCCTATCGGATTACTGTAGCTGGCGTTGCCCCTTAAATTTTAACGTCAATTTTAGCACCCACTTATCCTGACACAGACCCTGGAATCCGATCGCAGTAGCCTGTCCTCAGTTCAACTCTTGTGACACTCCCCTGCCTAAAGGGGACGGGATTCTTCAATCACAGAAGATTGAATTACGCAACGCACTCGTCTCTTAGCGTGTTCTTCCCGTTCCCTATTGAGCTATATTTCCTTTGGCTTTAAACTCTAGTACAACCATTTGCGTGGGATAACCCGACGCAAAATAGGATAACATAAAAAGCCGTCCTTCTAAGACGGGGCTTTAGACCCAAGATTTTTGGAAAAGAGAACATCAAGCTAGATTCCGTTGTTTCCCTGACTAGCCAGGATCGTCACTGAATGTGACCTCGCTGATTAACCCGAACTTAATGAATCCAGAAGAGTTTGAACAAGTCTATAGTGAACTAACCGATCGCCGTCAACAAGTCCTGAACGGCATCCTCTCCGGTGAGCCAGACGCACAGATCGCCCAGGCCCTCGGCATTAGTGAAGCGGCTATCCGCAAGCATGTCGAGCGCATCGTCGATCATTTCGGTTTATCTAATTCTGAGTCACAGAACGGACAGCGCCGATCCAAGCGCTCCGATCTGGTTTCCCTGGTGGCTCGATTTAAGCCGGAATTGCTGAAAATGCCACTGCCGATCCAAAATAAGGAGGAAGAGAGCCTCCTAGACCTACTGCAAGAGATTCAGCCGATTGAATCCATTCACCAAGCTCTAGAACCTAAACTGCAACTCTTGCAAACTACCAGTGACAGCAGTCAAAAGAAACAAATCGGCGATCGCCTGAAAAAGACTGGATACGATACCTATATGCAAGGCGACTTTCGAGGAACCGTGTTTTATCTGCAATGGGCGCTCAAATTCGAGATCGACACCCCCGCAGTCCACTACAACCTCGCCTCAGCCTACGAAAAACTGAGTGACTTCCCCAATGCCTACCATCACTATGATCGAGCAGCTCAAGCTCAAGGTCAAGCTGCCCACGCTGCCATCAGTAACCTTTCCCGCCTAGACATTTTGATCCATAATCCGGATCGGGCGATTGAACGCATTACTCCCATTCTCAACCAAGTGAAGAATACAGCCGTTCTCTCCACCCTCTATAAAAACTTAGGATGGGCTTACTTCTTGCAAAAAGATCTTGACCAAGCCGAAACCTGGCTACGCAAAGCTATAGAATTAAATGGCGATCGCGCCGCACCCCATTGTCTCCTCGCTCAAGTCCTCCAAGCTCAAGGAAAACCTACAGAAGCCAGCCCCTACTGGGAAAAATGTTTAGACTGTGACACCCATCAAACGCGATCACTTAATGCTCCGTGGCGATCGCCAGAACTCGACCTCTGGCAGCTAGAAGCTCGGCAACATCTAGGTACTAATCTCGATAGTCAGACCTTAACCCAAGGATTACACGCTGACTCTGAATCCATCTCTTTACCCCACTAGGGCAATGAATAATGAACAATAAATAATGAACCATTAAAATCAGGGAGATTGTGGCACAGATGAACATTCAGACACCAGAGTGGGTAAAACACGCCGTTTTCTATCAAATATTTCCCGATCGCCTGGCCAAAGGCAACCCACCCCCAGGCACAACTCGCCCCCATCTCCCCCTCGAACCCTGGGATAGTCCCCCAACCGTACAAGGCTACAAGGGGGGAAACCTCTGGGGGACGATCGAAACCCTAGATTACTTACAAAATTTAGGCATTACCGCCATTTACTTTACCCCCATCTTTCAATCAGCTTGCAATCATCGCTACCATACCCATGACTACACCCAAGTCGATCCCATGTTGGGGGGCAATGAAGCCTTTTTTGCCCTTCTCGAAGCTGCCCATAAACGCAATATCAAAATTGTCTTAGATGGAGTCTTTAACCATGCCAGTCGCGGCTTTTTCTACTTCCATGACATCCTGGAAAATGGCCCCCATTCCCCTTGGGTAGATTGGTTCAAAATCGAGGATTGGCCCCTATCGGCCTATGATGGCAGTAAACCCGCTAACTATGTGGGTTGGGCTAATAATCGCGCCTTACCGGAATTCAATCATCAGAATCCCGATGTGCGAGAATATATCATGCAGATTGCCGAATATTGGATTCGCTTAGGAGTCGATGGTTGGCGATTAGATGTGCCCTTTTGTATTAACGTAGAAGGCTTTTGGCAAGAATTTAGGCAACGAGTCAAAGCCATTAACCCAGAAGCCTATATTGTCGGTGAAATTTGGACGGATGCCCTGCAATGGCTCGATGGAACCCAGTTTGATGGGGTGATGAACTATTTATTTACCGCGCCGACGATCGCCTTTACTGCCGGCGATCGCGTGGATCTCGATCAGGTTCGAGACTCAGCCTATGAACCCTATCCAGCCCTAGATGCAGCCGGTTACGCCAGTAAAATCCAATCCCTACTCCATCTCTATGACTGGGAAATTCAACAGACGCAACTCAATCTCCTTGATTCCCATGATACGGCTCGCTTAGTCACCATTGCCCAAGGCGATCGCCCCAGCGTCGAACTCGCCACCCTCCTACTCATGACCTTTCCAGGAGCGCCCAGCATCTATTATGGCGATGAAATTGGATTAGCTGGGGCACGAGATCCCGACTGTCGGCGCAGTTTTCCAGGTCTTGAAAACGGCGATCGCACCATTCTCGCCTACCATCGTCAACTCATCGCCCTCAGACACCAATATCGCGCCCTACGAGTCGGAACCTATAAAGTCATCTTTGCCGAAGGACTCGTTTATATCTTCACCCGTCAAGAACCCGATCAAACCCTCATTATCGCCCTTAACGTCGGAGAAGAAGCCATTACCGTGCGCTGTTTCCCCAGAGACTTACATCAGACTCCCAACACCTTGGTTTACGGACAAGCAGAAATCGAATGGTCAGACAATGGCGATCTGCGGCTGGAACTCCCTGCTCGCCAAGGCTGTATTCTGGCTCCCGGAGACAATGGGGGGATGGGGGAATAGGGAGATGAGGAGGATGGGGGAGATTGCCTATCGCCTATTGCCTATTGCCTATTGCCTATTGCCTATTGCCTATTCCCTATCGCCTATTGCCTATTGCCTATTGCCTCTTGCCTCTTGCCTCCTCTTAACCTTTCTTGAAGAGAGATTAATCTTAACCTGCTACTCTAGGCAAAGTTACCATGACCCATGACCCATTACCCATTACCTAATTCCCCTATGAACTCAAGTCTCTCTCGAACCAAAGTTGTGGCAACCATCGGCCCTGCCAGCAATAAACTAGACGTGCTGCGAGAATTAGTCCAAGCAGGGATGAGAGTCGCTCGTCTCAACTTCTCCCATGGCAGTTATGACGATCATGCCACAGTCGTCTCTCGCTTACGACAAGTTTCCGAAGAATTAGAAATTCCAGTCACCTTATTGCAAGATTTGCAGGGGCCCAAAATTCGGGTGGGACGATTCCCAGAAGGTGAACTAGAGCTGATTCCGGGAGCTTCTGTTACCTTAGTTCCTATGGCTGAATATAATGGCCAAGAGCAAACCATTCCCATTGATTATCCTTTTTTAGCAGAAGAAGCCGAACTTGGGGCACAAGTTTTACTCGATGATGGTTTATTGGAATTGAACATTATTGCCATCGAGGGAAAACAAGTCAAATGTCAGGTAATGGAAGGGGGAATTCTTAAAAATCGTAAAGGAGTGAATTTGCCATCTTTGACCCTGCGTTTGCCGTCAATGACAGAGAAAGATAAACAGGATTTAATTTTTGGGTTAGAGCAAGGTATTGACTGGGTTTCCCTGAGCTTTGTCCGCAGTGCGAATGATATTATCAGCCTCCGAGAGTTTCTCAAGGAACATCAAGCCGACCATCTTCAGGTGATGGCGAAAATTGAAAAACCCCAAGCTATTGAACATTTAGAAGACATTATTGAAGTCTGTGATGGTTTGATGGTGGCGCGGGGAGATTTAGGGGTGGAAATGAGTCCGGAGCGCGTGCCTAAGTTGCAAAAGCATATTATTCAGTTGTGCAATAAAAAGGGAATTCCCGTCATCACGGCGACCCAAATGTTAGATAGCATGATTCATAATCCCCGGCCGACTCGTGCGGAAGCTTCTGATGTGGCTAATGCGATTATGGATGGCACAGATGCGGTGATGTTATCTGGAGAATCGGCGGTAGGCGCATATCCGGTGAAGGCAGTGGAAATGTTGGTGAAAATTGCTTGTGATACGGAAGAAGATGCCCAATTTGTGAATTATCCTCCGGCAGAAGTTGATGAAACCCATGCCTTAAGTGAGGCTCTGAATACCATTGATAAGATTTTGAATTTGCGCTGTATTGCTTGTTTTACGACGACGGGTTATACGGCGACTTTGGCGGCTGCCGAGCGTCCTAAAGCGCCTGTGGTGGCGTTTACTCCCCGCGATCGCGTTTATCATCGCTTAAATTTAGTCTGGGGGGTTAAGCCGATGTTGTTGGAGACTCCTGAACCTTCTTTGGAGCAGTTGATTGTGCAGATTAACGATCAACTCTTGGCTAACGATTTGGCAACTCCAGGGGATAAAATTTTGATTTTGGGTGGCTCTCCAGTACAGAAAATTCGGGGGACTAATTTTATCAAGATTCATCGGATCGAGGGATAGGTCTACTCTTAATTCATGAGTTGGGTCTGAGAGTCTTGGCGGTGACTATATAGCGCTTTGCGCTAGGGAATAGGGAATAGGCTTTTGGTACATAGCTTTGAGGATTCAACACTGTCCCTCATAACAGCGCGAAGCGCTGTATTAAGCTCTGTATCGTTGGGCACGGTTTAGTTTGAGGATCACTTACAATATAGGGTAAAGGCGTTCGCCAAATCATAATTTTTGGGAGATTGAGTCATGTTAGTTATTATGATGGACGATCAGATTATTTCACCAAAAACGGTTTGTCAAAGCTGTTGCTGGGCCGATCGCAGTGGTCAACCCCGTTGGAGACAGGGCAATTTGACCTGTGGTCATCCTTTGGCAAAAGGCGATCGCCATCTGCCGAATCAGTATGAATGTCAAATGGGATTCCACATCGCCCAAATTAGTTAGTCTTTTACCGGCTTGATTCTGAACTCTCACGTTGAGGCTGAACTTGCGCTATGGTGGATTGAACGATATTGCCTCATGCACAAGGAGAACTCAACCATGACCTGGCGTGGAACCACCACTGTACCCGATCGCATTTTTGCCTGTTTGCCCTATTTACTGCCTATGTTTTATGGGCTAGAGTTCGGACTCTCTTTAATTGCACAGTTCCCCATTTTGGGGATACTGTTCATCCGCCTGACCCCCTTGATGCAAATTTATAGCAGCATACCCTTTGCTGGCCTAATTATCTTCTTTGTCTTGTTGCTGGCAGTGGTTCGTAATCCAAAAGTGAACCATTTTATTCGCTTCAATACCATGCAAGCGATCCTGATGAATATTGTCTTGTTTCTGTGTTCTTTGGTCATGAACTATATCCTTCAACCCGTGTTTCGGCAAGGATTAGTCATTGAGACCCTCAACAATACCATCTTTTTGGGGGTATTAGCCGCCGTCGGTTATGCGATCGCCCAATCTATTATGGGACGGTATGCCGAAATCCCTACGATTTCGGAAGCGGCCTATACTCAAGTCCGTTAGGACGTAGCTCCAAAGCGGGCGATCACTGGATTATCTAGGGAACCAATTCCCTCTAACTCAACACGAACGCGATCGCCCACTTGCATGGGGCCAATACCTTCTGGAGTCCCCGTTAAAATCAAATCTCCAGGCATTAAGGTCATAATCTGGGAAATATGAGAGACCAACACCTCTGGAGAAAAGACCATATCACTAATTAAAGCCGATTGGCGGGGCTGCTGATCGTCATTGAGAAACGTCTGTAATCTCGCCCCTGGATTAATTTCCCGCACAATCCAAGGCCCCAACGGGCAAAAGGTATCAAACCCTTTCGCTCTTGTCCATTGGCCATCCCGACGTTGTAGATCCCGTGCTGTGACATCATTGGCGATCGTATAGCCCCAAATTTTACTAGCCGCCTCTTCTGGGCTACAGTCCACACAGCGATTCCCGATCACCACCGCCAATTCTCCCTCATAATCGACCCGTTCCGATTGGGGAGGATACAAAATCGGAGTATCGATAGGAATAATCGCCGTTGAGGGCTTCATAAACAGCAGAGGTTCTTCCGGCACAGGCGTTCCCATTTCCGCCGCATGATTAGCATAATTTTTCCCCACTGCCAAAATTTTCGAGGGAGCGCAGGGGGCCAGCAAATGATAAGCATCGACCTCTAGGATTAACTCAGTGGGTTGTCCCTGTAACCAAGGCGGAGCATCAAGCACTTGCACCTCGCGGTTGAGCTTGAGTAATCCATAATAAATCTTGCCTTCAGTGGTTTGGACTCGGACATAGCGTTGGGCCATTACCTTACCTGCTACTTTTTGTGTATAATCAGAGATCGGTCTTAAATTTTGTCTTCAATTTTTAAGAACCCATCTATCTAAGCTGTTGTAGGCTTTGGTCGCTCGGCATAACCTCAGCGCCAAAGACTCAAATATTTTAACTTGACATCCTACAATAGTAAGTCCTTGCTGATTGAGCAAGTTGGCTAATCCCTCAAGGCCCAATCAGCCCTATTGTCCATAAGGAGATCTCGATGACCATCCGAAATTTTGTTTACGAAACCATGTATATCCTGCGTCCTGATTTAACGGACGAACAGGTAAGCCAGATCATTGAAAAGTATCAGAGCCTCATTCGAGATGAAGGGGGGACAATTGTGGAAACCCAACACCGAGGCAAACGCCGTTTAGCTTACGAGATTGCTAGACAACGGGAAGGAGTCTATATCCAGATGAACTATACTGTCGAGGGTCGGGTCATCGCCCAGCTAGAAAGAGCGATGCGCCTATCCGATGAAGTGATTCGCTATCTGACGATTAAACAAGAAGTACCCGAAGAATCTGAGTCAGAACCGGAACCGGTTGAAGTTTAAAGTCTAGGGAAGAGGGAATGAAGCAATCTCGCCTATACCGGTACTATTGGCGATTGCTTCCCTTGGGTATAGGTGCGTTTCCCGTTACCCATTACCCTAGGGATTAAAATCAATCGTTGGTGTGGAAGAGGGAAAATCAGCAGAGGGGAAATTAGGATTGACTTCAAAGAGGGGTTTAGACTCTATCTTAAAGTCAATTTTTATATTAGAATCCATATCCTGAGATACTCTCCAGTCGCTTAACTCAGGAGCCTCTACTCTCTCCAATGGGGGCAACTGTTCTAGACGCTCTGGTGATTCGATTTGGGTTTTGATCGGCTCTAAAACTTGGGCAATTTGGGCTTGTTCCTCTAGGCGTTCTGTAGAGGATACCAATTGACCTAGACCATTGACCAAATTCCGGATATTTTGACGAAATTGGGGATCGCCGATCAGATCGTCCATATCTGAGGTGAGTTTCTGGGCATTTTGAAACGTGGAGCGAGCCGAATCTAAGGTTTGTTGGAGCATTAATAAGGTGGTGGGATTATTAATTTCATCGGATAAATCTTTTAAGTTCGCTGAAGCTTGGGCCGCATTAGCCGATAGGTTTTCTAAGTTACTGATTAACTCTCCTTGCTCCACTTGGCTAATCATGGGGGTTAAGGTGGATACGGCGGTTTTCATCTCCTCAGAAGTCCGTTCTAAGTTCGCCAAGGTGCTGGTAATATTGGTACGATTTTGGGCAATTAAATCATTCATATTTTGTAGTGCGATTCTCAGTTCGGCGCTGGTATTTTCCACTTGTTGGGTGAGTTGGGCACTACTTTCGGTAAATTGGCTGGTGGCTTGCAGGGTAGATTGGCGGATTTGATCGGCGGCTGCACCTACAGATTGGGTAGCATTAGAAATATTACTGATTTCTCCCTTGGCTAGGGTTGTGAGTTCGGAGAGTTCGCTACTGAGAATGGTGAATTGTTCGGCAGCGCTGGTGGCTTCTTCTAGGGTGGAGATGAGATTGTTATAAAATTCTTCAGAACCAAAGAGTTCTGCCATTTCTAAACTCTTGCGTAGGAGTTCAAGATAGCTAACGCCAATTTGGCCGGGTAGTCGGTTTCCGTCACAGATAGCGACAGTGCGATCGCAGGATGGACTGATCGCTGAGGTGGTATCGGCAGGTACGGGCGATAAGGGGATAATATCAATGGAGGTGGAACCGACTAAACCGGATTGATTGGCTTCGACGATCGCATTTTTGGGCATGACTAAATTGGGTTGATGAATGTTGAGAGTGACTTCAACCCCATTGGAGCTTGGGTTAATAGCGGCAACAGAACCGACTTCCACGCCTCGATATCGAACTTCAGCCCCAATTTGCATCCCTTCAATGGTTTCAAATTCAACAATTACGGAATAGGTTTGTTTTCCCAAGGTTGCTCCCCGCAACCAGAGGATCAAAGTGCCAAAGAGGCCGACCCCGACTAATATGAGTAAGCCGACTGTCCCTTCTCGAATTGTCCGTTGACGCATGATGATGTTTACTCCCCTACAGCACTGTATCAGCTTTATCTTAACTGATGACGGGTATGGGGCCCTCTAAGCTCCCGGCTGTAAATTGTCGCATGTAGGGATTATCTGTGCGATCGATTTCTGCAATTTTGCCATCCCATTGAACTTTGCCTTGGTGCATAAAGACGATGCGATCGGTGGTGCGGCGAATGGTGCTATCTTGGTGGGTGACCATCACGTAGGTACTACAGCCTCCTTGTTTGTCTTTGATAGAGCGAATCAGGTCTTCGACGACGGTGGAGGCGATGGGATCGAGTCCAGCAGTGGGTTCATCGTAGAGGAGAACTTCGGGATGGTCTTGGGGATCTTGGGGATTTTCCATAATTGCCCGCGCAAAACTGACTCGTTTTCGCATTCCTCCGGAAAGTTGGGCGGGGAAGCGATCGCTAATTCCTGATAATCCGACTAATTCCAGTTTTTTTTCTACCATTTCCCGAATTTGTGCCGGGGGAATTTTTCCTTCTTGATAGAGTCGAAAGCCAATATTTTCCGCGACAGTTAAGGAGTCAAATAAGGCGGCCTGCTGAAAGACCATACCAATGGCGATCGGGTCTTCGATGTCTCCGACTAACCCTTCCCGCTTTTGTCCGGCTACATAAATTTCGCCTTCATCGGGCTGATGTAAACCGGCAATAATTCTGAGGATGGTGGATTTTCCTGTACCGGAGGGCCCAATAATCCCTAATGCTTCTCCGGTATATATCGTCAGGTCAAGGTTAT
This sequence comes from Roseofilum capinflatum BLCC-M114, assembly GCF_030068505.1. Lineage (NCBI taxonomy): Bacteria > Bacillati > Cyanobacteriota > Cyanophyceae > Desertifilales > Desertifilaceae > Roseofilum > Roseofilum capinflatum. Next base: position 107,635 of record NZ_JAQOSO010000079.1, on the reverse strand, counting down.
CTAAAATCTTGCTTTGACCAAAGGTTTGGCAAATGCCGCGCAGTTCAATTAAGGGTTCACCCATGGGATATCGAGTATCTAGCGAGAGAGGCTTGCGATCGATATTTTAAACCACACAGAAACTTGACCAACAGATTGCTGGCTTGAATTGAATAGATTAGGATGGTGTGATGAATGGGCGGTACCGGGCTCGAACCAGTGACATCCTGCTTGTAAGGCAGGCGCTCTACCAACTGAGCTAACCGCCCCCATTTGACTCACAAGATATTAGTGTAGCAAACTAGATTAGATAACGCAAGCTTTTTTTTGAACTCAATTTTATGCCTTCTGGCGCTACCCACGATCGCATTACGCTTTGGACGCTCCCCTTGGTGACTGGAGTGACGTTAGCGCTCACCCGCAGCAGTGAGTTAACTCTATGGATAGCTGGGGGGTTTCTGTTTGGTGGATTGATGCTCAGTCCAGATCTAGATTTGCGATCGCGTCCGTTTCAGCGTTGGGGATGGTTTCGTTGGCTGTGGATACCTTATCAAAAGAGCTTGCATCATCGCTCGTTTCTCTCCCATGGGTTGATTATTGGAACGGTGGTGCGGGTGATTTATTTGCTCCTTTGGATTGGGGCTTTAGGCTTTCTGTTGGCGGCGATCGCAGTTCAATTTTCGGCGGTGGCGTGGGGTTGGACGGATTTGGGACAATGGCTCTGGACGATCGTTAAAGAGCATCGCTGGTCTGGATTAGCCCTATTTGTGGGTTTAGAATTAGGATCGATCAGTCATATTTTAAGCGATCGCATTGGTTCGACTTACAAACGCTGTCGAAAATATGGATGGTCAGGGTTATGGCAAAAACGCCCCACCCGTAAACGTTCCCCCCGTCGTCGCTCTACTGCTCGCAAACCGACTAGGAGAAAGCGGAAATAGTTTATGGTAGTAGGGGTGGGTTCTCCTAGATTGAGGTAACCGATCCGTTCCTTTTGTCAACCTGCCCTCACCCTTCCCAATTACCGATTACCCATTCCCTAAACATGAGCTATTCTCAACAATCGATCGCCTCTAGCTTGGAAGCCATGCAACGGTTAATTGAAGTGATTGCCCAGTTGCGATCGCCCACGGGAGGTTGTCCTTGGGACTTGGCGCAAACGCCCCAATCCCTGATTCCCCATGTAATTGAAGAAGCCTATGAAACGGTGGATGCTATCCGGGGAGGGGATCAAACGGCGATCGCTGAAGAATTGGGTGATTTACTCATGCAAGTTGTTTTACAAGCCCAAATTGCTCAAGAAAATGGAGACTTTAGCCTCAAAGAAGTCGCCGATGGTATTAGTGACAAACTCATTCGTCGCCATCCCCATGTATTTGCTGATGTGAATGTGGAAAGTGTCGAGGACGTTAAACAAAACTGGGAAGAGATCAAAGCGGCTGAAAAAGGAGAAGCGCCCAACCTCTTGAGTCAACTCGAACGATATGCAGCTACCTTGCCCCCCCTCACAGGAGGGATGAAAATTTCTCAAAAAGCTGCCACGGCTGGCTTTGAATGGGATGATATTGAAGGCATCTGGGACAAATTTGAGGAAGAAGTCACTGAATTTAAACAGGCTGTCGAGCATGAAGATCGAGCGGCTCAACAAGGAGAACTGGGAGATGTCTTATTTACCCTGATTAATCTGGCTCGTTGGCTCGACTTAGACCCCTCGGAAGCCTTACACGATACCCATCGTAAGTTCCTCAAGCGCTTAAAATTGGTGGCTTCTATGAGCGATCGCCCCCTATCCGAATATACCCTCGAAGAACTGGAGCAACTTTGGCAACAAGCCAAAAAGCGCATCAAGGAAATCGGTTAATCCATTGTCCTATCCCCATCTGGGGAGGAGATCGAGCTTCTTTGGGCCAAGTAACGTTAACAAATATTGCGAACTTCAGTTTTTTGTGTTAACTTTAGTTACAGATACTTGAAATCTAACCGGAGTTCTGAAACATGGAAAATCAAAGCAATAAATTCGGTTTCACCGCCTTTGCCGAAACTTGGAACGGTCGCCTCGCGATGTTAGGGATTATTATCGGTTTAGCAACAGAATTCATGACTGGCCAAGGTATTCTCTCTCAACTTGGCTTAATGTAATCGCGCCTAATCCCTAATCTAAACAATATCTTGATAGAGGTCAGCCCTGGCTGACCTCTATCTTTATGCCGATCTTCCCCAAAAGACCCAAAAAAAAACGCCCCCCTTGCGGAGAGCGTTTTTTTAGATTAAATCAAGAGTTCAAGCCTTGAATTAACCGTTGATAGAAGGAGCAGTTAAAGCTACAGGAGCAGCTTCACCAGCAGCCAAATCTAAGGGGAAGTTGTGAGCGTTGCGCTCGTGCATTACTTCCATACCCAGGTTGGCGCGGTTGATTACATCTGCCCAGGTGTTGATTACGTGACCTTGAGAATCCATGATGGATTGGTTGAAGTTGAATCCATTTAGGTTAAACGCCATGGTGCTTACACCTAAAGCTGTAAACCAGATTCCAACTACCGGCCAAGCTCCTAAGAAGAAGTGAAGGCTACGGCTGTTGTTGAAGGATGCGTATTGGAAGATTAAACGTCCGAAGTATCCGTGAGCGGCTACGATGTTGTAGGTTTCTTCTTCTTGTCCGAATTTGTAACCGTAGTTTTGAGATTCAACTTCGGTGGTTTCACGAACTAAGGAAGAGGTTACCAAACTACCATGCATAGCGGAGAACAGTGAACCTCCGAATACACCGGCTACTCCCAGCATGTGGAAGGGGTGCATGAGGATGTTGTGTTCTGCTTGGAATACAATCATGAAGTTGAAGGTTCCGCTAATTCCTAAAGGCATTCCATCAGAGAAGCTTCCTTGTCCGATGGGGTAGATTAAGAATACAGCAGTTGCAGCAGCTACAGGGGCGCTGTAAGCTACGCAAATCCAAGGACGCATTCCTAAGCGGTAGCTCAATTCCCATTCACGACCCATGTAAGCGAATACACCGATCAGGAAGTGGAATACGACGAGCTGGTAGGGGCCTCCGTTGTACAACCACTCATCTAAGGAAGCTGCTTCCCAGATGGGGTAGAAGTGCAGACCGATCGCGTTGGAAGAAGGTACAACAGCACCAGAGATGATGTTGTTTCCATACAGCAAGGAACCAGCTACGGGTTCGCGGATGCCGTCGATGTCTACGGGAGGAGCTGCTACGAAAGCGATGATGTAGCAGATAGTAGCGGTTAAGAGGGTGGGGATCATCAGTACGCCGAACCAACCTACATAAAGGCGGTTTTCGGTTGAGGTAACCCACTGACAGAACCGCTCCCAAGCGCTCGCGTTGGAGCTTTGTTGAAGAGTTGTGGTCATGTTTATATGATGGCTATGTATTTTTCTAGGTTCTGTGGCGGTTTGTGCCGTCCACATTTCTAACTTAACCCATTCTTTGAGTTTTGTAAAGGGTTTTCAGAAAAAAATTTTTTCAGCGAGTCTCTGAAGCACTTCCCTAACTTGGACTCGCGTCCCCGATCTGCCTACACTGGGGGTATGCGTGGGAGTCAAAGAAATGTTAAGAACTGTAACTTATAGTCCGGCTTACACTCTGGTTCCGACCTATGAGTGCTTTAATGAGTGTACCTACTGCAACTTCCGAGTGGCTCCGGGTCAAGACTCAGGGTTAGACCGAGCAGAAGCTCAAGGTATTTTGGCCTCTTTATCTGGATGGGGGATTAGTGAGATTTTAATCCTTAGCGGGGAAGTCCATCCAGCTAGTCCTCGCCGTAGAAGTTGGTTTAAGCGGATTGCTGCATTAGGGGAGTTGGCGCTCTCCTATGGTTTTTTGCCCCATACTAATGTGGGGCCATTGAGCTTTGAGGAGATGGCAGGCTTAAAAGAAGTTAATGTTTCCATGGGCTTAATGGTGGAGCAGGTTTCTGGGAAACTGTTGGAAACCGTCCATGCTCACGCACCGAGTAAGGAACCGGGATTAAGATTAGAACAGTTAAGATGGGCTGGAGAGCTGAAAATTCCGTTTACGACGGGGATTTTAGTCGGAATTGGGGAAACGGAAGCTGACAGAATACAGAGTTTAGAGGCGATCGCCCAAATTCATCAGACCTACCATCATATACAAGAAGTCATTCTGCAACCCTACAGTCCGGGAAGCCAACAAACCAACAGCTTACCCAGATTTGACTTAACTCAACTGCCTCACCTAGTCACCCTTGCGCGTCGCACTCTTCCCCCAGACATCACCCTACAAATTCCTCCCAATCTCATCTGTTACCCAGAGATTCTCTTATCCTGTTTAGAAGCAGGAGCCAGCGATCTCGGCGGACTTGGCCCCAAAGATGAAGTGAATCCTGACTATCCCCATCCCTCTGCTGAACACCTGCAACAGTTTCTCAAACCTTACGGATGGTATCTGCGATCGCGCTTACCCCTCTATCCCCAATTTGATTCCTGGTTATCCCCAAGGTTGAGAACTATCCTTGAACCGTGGCGAGAAAAAAATGCCGTTAGGGTCTAGTCAAACTTTCTTCAATTGTGTTATCCTAGGAAGAGTGGTCAAACACGGCGACATAGCCAAGCGGTAAGGCCGAGGTCTGCAAAACCTCTATTCCCCGGTTCGAATCCGGGTGTCGCCTTTGCAATCAAAAATACTTGCATTTAGGTTGAACCCTAGAGAAAAGAAACCCGATTTTTTCAACAAACCGGGTTTCTATGCCAATGGGCGCTAACAATTAACCCACTAACGCCTTCACCTTATCCATAATGCCAACCGGGTCAATGCCTTGATAGGGGAACTGTTCCCACAGTCCACCGCATCCTTCCTTATGCACACCCAAATGAGCAAACTTCGGTGTTAACCCCCGCTCCAGTAACCAGGAACCGAAGCGACTACCTAAACCCGTTTTGCGGTTAAAGGATTCAACCACCAAGACAAAGGGAGAATTTCCTACTTTGGTCATCATCTCCTCATCAATCACATTGAGGGTCGATTTATTGATTAAACCCACATCAATCCCCTCTTGCTTCAACCGCTCAACTGCATCCAGAGCGCGATAGAGACCATCCCCAAAGCTGACAATATAACCGGCTGTGCCTTCGCGAACTACTTCATCTTTGCCAGGGGTAAAGGTATAGCCTTCGCCATAGAGTTCTTTACCGTCGCTGCCGAGTAAGAAGGGAACCTTAGAGCGAGTCGAGAAAATAAACCGCAGTCCCGGTTGAGGGAAAACGGTTTCCACGCAAGCCTTCATTTGATTGGCATCGGCGGGGAAATAAACCCTGGTTTCATAGCCATCATCTAAGCCATTATCAGCAAATAGATTATTGATGCCGAAGTGACAGGTATTGTCCGCCATGTCATCAATTCCCGCATGGGAGAAATGACAGAGCAAATTGGAATAGTTGAGGCGAGCCATGGTAATTTCTGAGATGCACATCTCCAGAAAAGCGCTGAAGGTGGCAAAAATTCCCTGTTTGCCTTTCTCCATGCCAAAGCCAGCCGCAGCCGAGAGGTTACCGCGCTCCATGATGCCGCCACTGACGAAGATTTCAGGGTGAGCGGCATGGATTTTGTTTAAGCCACAGGAGCCTTCTAAGTCATTATCCACGCAGAGAACGTTTTGTTTGCGCTCGTCTTCGCTCATGCGACCGAGAATGGAAACGACAGCTTCACCAAAGACATTACGGTTCGAGCCAAGTTTGTCGCTGGAGCCGAGGAAGGTATAGCTTTGTGAGGGTTTTTCAATGGATTTGAGATATTCTACCGCCGCAGTATGACCCCGTTTCTCTAAGTATTCGAGGGCCAATTTCAAGGAAATGACATCATGACCGTGATTTGAGCCTTCGAGTCCTTCAATACCGGGACACATGGGGCGCTTGTTAATTACTGCAACGGGGCCGGGGGTGTTAACCGCTTCGCAGAGACGACTATAGAGGTCATCAATGTCTTCTCCGTTGCCTTCGAGAATTTTCACGCCATGGCCGGCCAGGGTTTGGGCGACGCTAAAGCCGGGTAAATACTTGGAAGGATTTCCGGCAATGGTGACATCGTTATCATCGATGATCAGTTTGACGTTGATGTATTGGGCGACGGCTAACCGGGCGGCTTCTGCGTCGTTTCCTTCTTGCTGGGAACCGTCGGAACCGAGACAGAAGACAGTTTTGCCAGGGTTGGCGAGGGCAACGCCGTTGACGTAGGGCCACATATGACCTAAGCGCCCGGAACTGAATTTAACACCGGGGGTTAGGCCGAGTTCGGGGTGTCCGGGGAGATGATGATGGGCTTCGCGATAGTGGAGAAGCTTTTCGGCGGGCATGTCGCCGTTGAGGACGGACATGAGGTATTGAGTTCCGACCCGGTGTCCGGCTTCGTCGAAGAAGATGGGGACAAATTTATCGGGCGCTCCCCGGAAGAAGGCATCGAGGATCATGACTTCGGGTACGGTGTCGTAGGGGCCACCGGTGTGTCCGCCGACACCTTTGGCTGCACCGGTAGCGGTGAAGAAGATGAGGGTGTCGCGACAGAGTTGGATGTTGTATTTGAGGGCTTCCCGTTGTTCGTCGGTGAGGGTGGATTGGCTGGGGTCGAGGGCGAGGGGTTTGTAGCTATTGATATCAATAGCGAAGTTGTCGGCGATAATGGTCATAAGGATTTGTTTAGTTGAATTGATTAAAGGCCAGTCGGCCACTAGAGTAGCAGGAAAGGGGATGGGGTGATAGGGGGATGGGGCGATCGCTATTTTTTCCGTTTCGATTTTACGATTAAGGAGGCGATCGCCCCAATGAGGAATCCAATCAGCAAGCTTACACTTAAGGCTCCTCCCCAGTGCCATTTGTCCTGGTTCGTTTGGGGCTGTTGCACTTGCGTGGAGAGAACCGCAGCCGCTATACTGGCTGCTGCTAGACCTGTACCGAAGACTTGGATGGTTTCGTTGAGTTGGCGATCGCTCTGGATCTGTTCCTGTTGGCTTTTGGTTTGCTCGATTTGGATTTTGCCTCGGATACTCTGTAACAGATTTTCTAAGACTCTTAAGCCTTGATGGAGGGTTTGGCGATCGCTCTCTATTTGCGGTAGATATTTTTTCTTGACAATTGACGCAAATTGTGCTAAGAACTCTAAATCAGTCTCTGAATTCTGTTGTAATTCTTGCAGACAGTCCTCATAATTGGTTAGGTTAGTGGCGATCGTGTGGGGTTGAATGCCAAAATAGCTGATATTATCCACATAATCCGATAACGTTTCCGTCGTCTTTTGTAACTTCTTTTCCAGTTCCAATAAAGTTAGATCGCGTAAAGTTTTAGCAATCTCAAAGCTCTCCCCATAACGAACCATCATCCTCCGTTTCAGTTCGCGGGTTTGCCAGTATGCCCAATTGATTTTATTGTGGTAGTGAAACAGCTTAATCCAAGTGGGATAACTCTGGTAAAACTGACAGAATTGCCTCACATTGGGGAACAATAACACCAAGATATGCACCGTTTGATCCAAAGATTTCCATTGCGGTGGAGGTTCATAAATTTCGCAACTCTGCGCTCCGAGAAATTCACCCCAAACCTGAGTTGTGGCATCCCAATTTTCCAAGCCAAACACCTCATAAATCTCTTGGATAATGGAATCGCGATCCGCTTGGAAATCAATACAAGCAGAAATAAGCCAAGTTTTACCTAAATATGGACTAGGGGTTTTACAATGATCCTCAGTTCCGTCTGGACATGGATTTAAAAAATCAAGCTTTACAGACTTTTCATGATAGTGTTTCAATTCTTGTAAGCTAGAAACCACGGAAGACGCTTCACGCTCTGGTAAAAACTCATCCGTTTCTTGCGGTTCCTGTTTGCATAAGCTACAATTGACTAATAAACTGTAAGCATCAGACAGACGAACAGGAGTATAGGAACCTCGAAAAAAGCGTAGCTCCGTTGTTTCTTCTGGGCAAAATGTATAAGCATTGCTCTGATAACCGCCCAGGAGTAATAATTCTAGATAAGCGGTAGTCCTTGCAGTTTCTTCGTTGGTAAAAGCCTTGGCTTGCAAATCCTGGAGAGACTTCGGCAACAGTTGCCAAAACAAGCGATGATTTTCCTCAATATTGGTCTGACTATATCCCAATCCTTCACGTAGGGAGTAGACGAATAAATCTAGGTTGGGATAGTAAAATTTAGCCATAAATCAAGATTGAGAACCCGTTAGAGTGTGCAGACATAAGCCTTCAATGATACAGCAGATATAAATAATAATCTGGACGCTTTTGCTTAATGCTTTTTTCCGGGTCACTTTCTGCAAATTTTTGCTTAAATGTGTCCGTGAGATTGGGCGTTTGCTGAATGGGGGCACAAAGATTTTCTAGTTCCAAAGACTCACCTGCGCTCGACCTACCTTGAGACTGACTCGGAGGTGGACGATGTTTATTTTTCTCCGTTTCTGTTCGAGGGATAACTTCTTCTTTTTGTTGTTTTTGCATCCCTTCTTCATAGTCTTCAGATAAGAGACTATTGGAGCTTAAATGCTCTTCAAACTTTAAAATTTCGTCTTCATCCGGGAGTTTTTGAGCCAGGCTACGGAATTCATCAATCAGTTGAGCGGGAATCGGTGATTTGGCTTTGGCAAGAGCATAGAGGGAAGCTCTAAGAATCTTAGCCTCTTGGCTGTTCATGGTGGGAGTCTATTAATGGGGTATGGTTTCTATTATAGATATAGCAAACCTAAATGAGTTATGTAATGACTGCCCCTCATCCCCCAGCCCCTTCTCCCGCAGGAGAAGGGGAGCAGAAGTCCCTCTCCCACGGGAGAGGGATATAGGGAGAGGGCATTTCCAGTTGCACAACTCATTGAGACTAGCTATATTTTTGGGGTTCTGGGTTAAACTGATAAGGGACGTGGGTCTGAGACAGACGAAGCTAGGAAGAGTAAAAAGCTATGGTTGCGCTTTCTGAATCCTATTTTATCAGTCCGGAAGAGTATCTGGACATGGAAGAGAACAATAAGATTAGACATGAATATATTGATGGGGAGCTGTATGCAATGACAGGGGGAACGGATCGCCATAATATAATTGGTGGTAATTTGTATATGTTGATCCGTAATCACTTGCGAGGAACGGATTGTCAGGTGTATTTCAATGATGTTAAGGCGCGTATAGAAAAACGGAATCGGTTTTATTATCCCGATTTAATGGTGACTTGCGATCCCAGAGACCGAGAAACTCCGGTGCATAAGGGATTTCCTAAGTTAATTATTGAAGTTTTGTCTCCCGGTACGGAGGCTTTTGATCGCGGGGATAAGTTTAATGATTATGATACTTTGGAGACGCTGGAAGAATATGTGCTGGTGAATACGAACAAGCAGCGTGTAGATATTTTCCGGCGCAATGGTCAATCGGGATGGTATTTTCAGGCTTATACCCCCGATGGGGAAACCTTTCCGTTACAGAGTTTGGGGTTAACGGTATCGTTTTCCGACTTGTATGAATCAATTGAGAATGAATAGGGTATAAGAAACCGGGGCAATAAGGTAAATATGAGTGAATCAATTTATCTGGATACCAGTATCATTGGTTATTTGACAATCCGACCTAGCAATAACTTGATTGTAATGGCTAATCTAGAAATTACGAGAAGATGGTGGAATAATGATCGACAGAACTTTACTCTGTATATTTCCCAGATTGTTCTTGATGAAGTCGCACGAGGAGATATTGAAAAAGCTCATGAACGACTGGAAATCGTCAAGGACTTTAATTTGTTAGATATCAACGACTCGGTTGAAGACTTAGCGGCTCAGTTTCTCAAGGAGAGTAATTTGCCTCTTCATGCTTCTGATGATGCCCTACACATTTCTGTAGCTACAGTTTATGCAGTCGATTATTTGCTAACCTGGAACTGTAAGCATATTGCGAACGCTCATATCCAAAAAAAACTTCGCCAAATTAGCCTAAAACTGGGATATGAGTTACCCACAATTTGTACACCTTATGAATTGATAGGAGCATAAATGATGTGGAAAGATGAAGTTCTCGAAGAGATTTATCGCATCCGAGCAGAACATGCACAGTCGTTTAATTACAATTTACAGGCCATTTGTAAGGATTTTCGTCTTAAACAACAAGAGCATAATCAACGTCTGATTTCAACGCCTGTCAATCAAATTAAACTCAATTCTGAAGAGTCAGCAAAGTTGTATGCTGAAGTTTATGACACCTGCCGTGAAGTTCAGGAATTGACAGAAACTGCATTAACGGATTGGCCAGAATGACAGGAATATCAATTAACAATTAATATCAAGTCCGGTTAAATAGTTATCATTGCGATCGCAGGGAAGCATTCGCGCTTCGCGCAAGCTTCGCTAACGCTACAATTAGCGAGATGGTTGAGATTGCTTCATTCCGCTTGCGTGACCTTCGTAATGACATACTATAACTGATCCAACGGACTTAATTGTTAATTGTTAATTGTTAATTGTTCATTGCCATGGGTGAGGGTGAAGGCTGCCCAGTAATAGGGGTGAGAATAGAGGGAATCATGGGGAGAAAGTTCACCCTCATTGATTGCTTTTTGTAAGACTTTACTTTTTTGTTGTAAGTCTTTTCCTTGGCGCATGACTCTCCGTCGCCGGTTTTCTTCCTCGATGGTTTCTCCTTCGGTGAGGAAGATTTGTCCTAACTGGTGATACCAGGTGACGAGTTGGGAGGGGGTGAGGTGTTTGAGCCAGTGTTGGGTGTGGTGGAAGGCGCGGGTGGGGGGTTGGTTGTGTTGGGTGAGTTGTCGGTAGAATTCGATCATGAAGAGGGCGTTGGAGCGGTCTTCGACTGTCCAGAGGGTGGAGAGGACTTGACGGGTTCCACGGGAGAGGAAGGCGCTGACTAAACCTACATAGTCGTCATCGAAGGCTTCGCGACTGGTGACGGCGGTTTCGCAGGCGGAGAGGGAGACGAGAGCAAAGGGAGGGAGGTGAAAGTCGCGGTCGATGAGGTCGCGCAGGGTGAGGCTTTCGTCGTCGGTGAGCAGGAGTCGGGAGTCTTGGGGCGCTTTGAAGTCGTGGCTGGCATGGCCGGTAAAGTGGAAGCGGTGATAGGGTTGGGCGAGGTGTTCTTTGAGCGTGTCTGGGGTGGCGTTGTGGCTGGGGATGCGGTGGGAGGGGTGGCAGAGGTGGGCGATGACTTGGGCTTCGAGTTCGGCGAGGGGGAGGTCTTCGAGGGAGTTGCGGGGGGGGTCGGTGAGCAGGGTTGGGCCCTCTCCCCCTTTCATGTCGGCGACAGCCGAAACCGGCTCTCCCACGGGAGAGTTGCCCTCTCCCCCAACCCCCTCTCCCACGGGAGAGTTGCCCTCTCCCCCAACCCCCTCTCCCACGGGAGAGGGGGCTTTTAAGGAGGGAGAGGGGGTTTTTTGGATGCCGACTTGGGCGCTGGGGAGGGTGGTGAGGGTGAAGGTGTCGGGGAAGAGGGTATGGAGAGGAAGGCGGTGTAAGTCGAGGTGGGGGATGAGGATGAGGTGGTCTAGGGTGTTGGGGAGATGGGAACAGAGAGTGGAAATATCGAGGAGTTGTTGGAGTTGTTGGAGTTGTTCGTCGAGGGTTTCGCGCCAGGTGCTGTGGGTGTTTTGTTTGCTTTCGCGGTGTTGTTGGTAGGTGGTTTCCCAGTTGTGGAACCAGCGTTTTAGGGGTTTGGGGGAGGTGGTGAAGGGGATGGGTTCGGGTGCATCGGGGAGGAGGAGGAAGGTGGTGAGGTTTAGGTCGCTGAGATGCCAGAGAATCAGGGCGGTGGTGGGGTTGAGGAGGTTTTGTTGGATGTCGTGATAGGTGGGACTGAGGATATGTTGCTTTTGACGGTCTAAGATCCAGGTGAGATAGAGGTTTTTTTGTTCTTCGGCAGCGCGGAAGGCGGCTAGGAGTTCGTTGTCTTCCAGGAGGACATCGACGCGCATCTGGGCGAAGTAGATGAATTTAATGGCGAGTTGGCGTTTTTGTTGGGAGGATTTATGGGGGTGGTTGAGGAGTTGGCTCCAAAGGTCTAAGCCTTGGTTGCGCCATTCTTTTCGTTCGTCTTTGTTGTTGAGAGCATCGTAGACGCGGATTAGATCTCGGATGAGTTCTAGGTGGTATTCGGGGTTGTAGCCCTCTCCCCCAACCCCCTCTCCCACGGGAGAGGGGGCTTTTTGGTTCTCTCCCACGGGAGAGGGGGCTTTTTGGTTCTCTTCCAGGGGAGAGGGGGCTTTTTGGTTCTCTTCCAGGGGAGAGGGGGCTTTTTGGTTCTCTTCCAGGGGGGAGGGGGCTTTTTTGTCCTCTTCCAGGGGAGAGGGAGCTTTTTGTGGGGGGCTGAGGGTTTGCAGGGCTTGGTGGTAGTGGTTGAGGGCTTTGTGGAAGTCGGAGCGTCCTGCGTCTGGGGGGTAGAGGCTTTTGCGTCCTCGGTAATAGTAGGCGCGACCAATGTAACGGTGCAAGAGTCCCCAACCTTGGGGGTTTTGGTCTTGGGTACAGAAGGTTAAGCCTAGGTGGTAGCTGGCGAGTTCGCCCTCAAAACCCCGTTGGTCGAGTTGGGGATATTGGAGGGTGAGGGTAGAGGGTTGCAGAGGAGCAGAGTAAGAGGAGTTTCCTGCGGCAATTCCTCGGTTTATCCAAGCTTCATGCTTGTCCGGTTTAAACTCCAGTGCCCGGTCGTAGGAGGCGATCGCTTCTTCATTTCTGCCTAACGCATACAGCGCAATCCCCCGGTTGAACCAAGCGTAATGGAAGTCCGGTTTAATGTCCAGTGCCCGGTCGTAGGAGGCGCTCGCTTCTTCATTTCTGCCTAACGCATACAGCGCATTCCCCCGGCCATTCCAAGCGTAATGGAAGTCCGGTTTGATCTCCAGTGCCCGGTCGTAGGAGGCGATCGCTTCTTCTTTTCTGCCTAAGTCACGCAGCGCATTCCCCCGGTTGTACCAAGCTTCATGGAAGTCCGGTTTGCTCTCCAGTGCCCGGTCGAAGGAGGCGATCGCCTCTTCATTTCTGCCTAAGTCACGCAGCGCATTCCCCCGGTTGCGCCAAGCGTCATGGAAGTCCGGTTTGCTCTCCAGTGCCCGGTCGTAGGAGGCGATCGCTTCTTCATTTCTGCCTAAGTCACCCAGCGCATTCCCCCGGTTGTACCAAGCTTCATGGTAGTCCGGTTTAATGTCCAGTGCCCGGTCCCAGGAGGCGATCGCTTCTTCATATCTGCCTAACGCATACAGCGCCACCCCCCGGTTGAACCAAGCTTGATGGAAGTCCGGTTTGATGTCCAGTGCCCGGTCGTAGGAGGCGATCGCCTCTTCTGTTCTGCCTAAGTCACCCAGTGCCACCCCCCGGCCATTCCAAGCGTAATGGTCGTCCGGTTTGATCTCCAGTGCCTGGTCATAGGAGGCGATCGCACCTAAAAAATCACCTTGCATGTACTCAGCCTTACCCCGCTCAAACCATGCCTCTGCCTCGTCTTTCTCCTCTTCCTCCTCTGTTCCCAACCCATCCCCGTCAACCTCCGCTTCTCTCCCTTCCCCTCCCGGTTCCTCCACCACGACCAACTCCTGCGCCAAACGTGCGGCGACTGGCGAGAGTTCCCCCCATGCCAAGTTCCCCAGGTTCTGCAACGGTCTCCCCAGTTCCCGGTGCTGTTCTGGGTTCTGCCGCACGCGCTCGGCAAACTCCCGTAACCAGGCGGTCATCCTGGCTTCTTTGATATTTTTCCCGATCAAGAAGCCTTTAGCGTTGCCCCTTGTCCACCCTTGGTCAACTCCCTCCAACAGTGCCATGAATACGGCTTCGCATTCGGCATTATCCGGCTCAGGAGCAGGCTGTTGCGGGTCGGGTTGTGGGGGTTGGCGTTTTTTGCCGAAGAGCCGGTTTAAGAGACGCATATCAATGAACAATTAATAATGAACAATGAACAATGGGGGAGTGGGGGAGTGGGGGGATGGGGGATTATTGTTTATTTTAGTTGGTTGTAGGGGCAGGTTCACGGGATGTGTAGGATTTCTACAAATCAATGTTGTAAACCTGCCCGATCGCCAATTGATAGGTGGGTTGCCGTGTCTGCGAGGGTTTCTGGTTGGGTGGGGGCGGGTTTAGGGAGTTGATGGGTGGGTTTTCTAGATTTTGGTCTAACCCGCCCCTACAGGGATTGGGGTGGGTTGTCGTCGGGAGATTGCTTGCTGGCGCGGGGGATGACAGAATATGGGGATAATGTTTAGCGATGTTGTTAGGGTGGCGTGATGAAATTGGAGTTTAAGGTTCCGTCGATGGTGTGTGAGGCTTGTGCGAGTTCGGTGGAAAAGGCGATCGCCAAAGCCGATAGCAATGCCCAAGTGAATATTGTCCTGGACACTAAGGCGGTGACGGTGGAAACGGAGTCTTCTGCGGAGGCGATCCAGCAGGCGATCGCCGGTGCGGGTCATACGGTAGCGTAAATTATGGCTTCTCTTAAGTCGGGATGGTTGGCGCGGTTGGTGGGGCGATCGCCGAATCTGTCGATGCGGTTAATGGCGATCGGCATTGCCATTACCCTGTTTTTCGTCATTGTTGCTTTTTTTGCCCCCATTTTCCAGGCTTGGGGATGGTTGCAAGACCCCAGAGAAGCGCTGATGAACCCCCCCCAAGCGCCCCCATCTGCCCAATATTGGTTTGGGACAACCCGGTTGGGCTATGATGTGTTTTCTCGTACTTTGTTTGGGGCGCAAGTGGCGGGGCAAGTGGTGATTTTGGCCACGTTTCTGAGTATTCTGGTGGGCGTTCCTCTGGGGTTGGTGAGTGGCTACAAGGGGGGGAAATTCGATCGCCTGGTCTTATTTGCCATGGATACCCTTTATACGCTGCCAGGCTTGCTGCTGTCGATTACGTTGGCGTTTGTGGTGGGTCGAGGGATCTTCAATGCGGCGATCGCTATTAGTATTGTTTATGTGCCCCAATACTATCGTGTCGTTCGCAACCACACGGTCAGCGTTAAAACGGAACTCTATGTGGAAGCAGCCCAAGCCATGGGAGCCTCCACTTGGCGAATTTTGACTCGCTATTTATTCCTGAATGTGATTCAAAGTGTGCCGGTATTATTTACCCTCAATGGAGCCGATGCGATCATGACGTTAGGGGGTTTAGGCTTTCTCGGTTTAGGGTTACCGGAAGATGTTCCGGAATGGGGACACGATCTGAGATTAGCCTTAGAAGTTCTACCCACGGGCATTTGGTGGACTGCCCTTTTCCCTGGCATGGCGATGACGTTGATGATCGTGGGCTTATCTTTGGTGGGTGAAGGGTTGAATGAATGGGTGAATCCGAAGTTACGCAATCAGATGTGAACCACTTAAGGATTTGATCTCAAGACTGGAATTGTGCTTAAGCTCCCATTCCAGAATAATGCTTTAATCCTTTGCGCCATAACCAACGGTTAGCGGCATAAAAAATCAGTCCCCATCCGATGAGGGTACAGAGGGCGCGACCCCAGTTAACCGGTAGACCTACGAGAACAGAGGCGGGAAAATTAACCAGATAAGGAAAGGGAGTCCACCAGAGAATTTCTTGGATGACGGGGGGAAAGACTTGTAAAGGGGCAATAATTCCGGATAAAAAGACGTATAATAAAGACCAAAATTGTTCTAGGGCGCTGGCTCGTTCTGTCCAAAAGGAAAAAAGGGCGAAGGTATATTGAATTACAAAGCGAACCAAAAAGACGATTTGGGTAAAGATGAGAAAAGAAAGGATCTGTTGCCAACTGGGTATCCAAAAGGCTTGGGGATAGAGGAGAAAAAATAAGAGGACTAAGCCAATGGTAAATGGGATGCGGGCTAGGCGTTCGGCAATGTGGCGAGCGAGGTAATGGGCAACGGGATCAATGGGTTGCAATAATCGGGGTGAAAGTTGACCTTTGACAACTTGTTCTTCAAATTCCCAAATCACCCACACTAATGCTAATTGACGCACGAGAAAGACGCTGAAAAAATAGCGACCAAATTCGAGAGAACTTAAACCAAAATCAGCATTATTGGCGGCTTCAATCCAAACGCCCATGAGAATAAAGGGTAAGCTGTTGGAGATGGCCCATAAAAAGAGTTCTGCCCGATATTCAACCATGTGGGCATAATAGGTGTCGAGAAAGGTTTGGGTTTTTTTGAGGATGAATTTCATGTTGCGATTCCGGTGCGAAAGACTCGGCCAATAATTTCCTCGATGGGAGGGTCGGTAATTTTGAGATCGACAATTTCTAAGTCAGCGAGAATACGAGCAATGGTGGTGGTTAAGGCTTCCCGTTGGACGAGAAAGCGGACTTGGTGACCGGCGATCGCCTCAATTTCGCCATAGGGTTCTAATTCTGTGCTTGAATAGTCTTGGGCTAAGTCTACTTGGACTTCTCGATAGGGTGCAAAGCGATCGAGCAGGGTTTGCAAGGAGCCATCATAAACCAATTCTCCTTTGTGGATTAAGAGGACGCGATCGCATAATGCGGTAATGTCAGCCATATAATGACTGGTTAACAAAATTGTCGCCCCATAGCGCTGATTGTATTCGCGCAGAAACTCCCGCACATTCTCCTGAGCGTTTACATCTAATCCTAGGGTCGGTTCATCTAAAAATAGCACTTGGGGCCGGTGTAGCAAAGCGGCTAAGAGTTCTGCCTTCATGCGCTCCCCTAGGGACAGTTTACGCACGGGTTGCGTTAATTTCTCCTGTAAGGAGAGCATTTCTGTGAGTTCTCCTACACGCTGGCGAAACTCGGAGGTGGACAACTCATAGACGGCTGCATTAATTCGCAAAGAATCCATGGCTGGCAAATCCCACAACAACTGTTGTTTTTGCCCCATTACCAGCGTGATATTGCGTAAAAACTCGGTTTGTCGCTTAAAGGGAATATACTCCCCCACGTTGACTTGGCCGCCGGAAGGATGGACTAAACCGGTCAACATTTTTAAGGTTGTGGTTTTTCCGGCTCCATTCGCGCCTAAAAACCCCACCACTTCACCGGATTCGATCTCAAAGGAAATATTTTTGACTGCTTCGACTTGGCGGTACTTCCGTTTCCAGAAGTGCTGTAATGTGCCCTGAAGTCCCGGTTCCTTAATCGCGACGGGATAGGTTTTACTCAGGTGATACACTCCAATCAGAGGATGACCCATCTCCCTTGCCTGGTAAATGTTGACATTCTTTATGGTAGCTAAAGTTTTTGCCTAATAGTGAATTAATCGTTGGCTTGCAATCTACAATGCTACGGGTAAGGGTTGCTTTTCCTTGAGAGGATAACCCTGTTGTTGAATCTCTTGTTGTAAGGCTTTGACTCGTTTTTGGGGTGCAGGATGGCTGGCGAGAAAATCCCAATTGCGACTGGAATCTTGGCTTAAACGGTTGAAAAAGTCGATCGCGCCCGCGACATGACCATAGGTTTGATAGAGTAAGCTGAGACCAAAGCGATCGGCTTGAGTTTCCTGGGATTGGGAATAGCGGGAATTGCTAATGGCGACGAGTAAGGTGCTGGCATCGTTGAGCCAGTCGAGATTACCAAATAGGGTGGTCAGGGCTAGACGGACGACTAGGGTGCGTCCTAACCGTCTCAAGTGATCGCGATGGGCAAAATGGCCTAATTCATGGCCGAGAATCATCATCAGTTCGTTTTCGGATTCGACGTTTTCTAGGAGTCCTTGGAAGATGATGACGACATCTCCGGGAATGGCGATCGCATTCACGGTGGGTTGATTGACATACAATACTCGATAGTCGCGATCGCCGTCGTCTAAATGAGTTTCTAAGCGATCAAGTAGTTGGTTGAGGGTGTCTTGCTCTACGGAGTCTTCTGCTTGCTGCTCATACACTGGCACAATTAGAGCGCCGAGCTTTTGTTCTACACTGACGGGAATGCGGGTAATGGCGAAATCGGCGATCGCTAATCCTCCCCAAATGGTGAGGGCGATCGCCAGCACGAACAAACCCACAAGGATCAATAACTGGCGGTTGCTCGTGGGAGGATTGCGATCGCTCATCGTTCACTATTCTTAATCATTACTTTTAACCGGACGGAACGGATATAAAAAGTTGAGTAAGGGATAAATTCCACGGGTTTGAATCCATAAGCGTCCTTGGCCGCTAAAGCGACAAACCAGACCTTCTCCCCCTAAAATTCCCGTTTTCAAACTCTTAAAACTTAATCCGCCAATCATCTCCACATTATAGTTTAAAGTGTCTTCAAAAGCAACCACATAACCCGTATCCACGACATAATCGCCTTTGACCGGAATTTCAATAATTGCCCCATAGGAACTAAACCAAAAATCACCTCTTCCACTGGCTCGCAATAGAAACAAAGATTCCCCACTAAAAAAGCCTTTGAATCCCTGGAAGTTGGTGTCTATTTCAATGGTGTCACTGCACGCCACAAACCCAGAAGATTGCACCATCAAGCCCTTAGAGCCATCCAGGGCATAATATTCAATATCCCCAGGCACTCCCGGAGAAATATATAATGCGCCGCCTTGTTTTTCGGCAGTAAACTCATTAATAAAGAGAGACTCACCGCCTAACATTCTGCCCACACTCTTGAGCATCCCGCCCTTCATTTTTGACTGCATAGTAATGCTCGTATCCATGGCAGCCATAGCGGACGCTTCCACTAATACCTTTTGTTGGGGCCGTAAATTCAGCACCAGAGAGGCATAAGCGGGGGAATGGTCAATGGTATAACTAAATTGTGACATAAAATTCACTCATCTATATCGTTTTTTTCATCTTGCCCTCTCCCTTTCATGTCCGCTTTGCGGAAAATCTCTCTCCCAAGGGAGAGGGACTTGCCCCCCCTTCTCCCTTGGGAGAAGGGGGGTTGGGGGGATGAGGGCAATGGTGGGTAACTCATGGGCAAACCTTAACAGCAATTATCTACGCTCAGGCAACTGAGAGCCAACGGTAAATCCAAAGCTGCCTGGATTATGGGTTTGGCAGTAAACTTTTCCCTTGCCTTTGAATCGACAAATGAAGCCTTCACCGCCAAAAAATGCACCCAACCAACTAGAATTGGCTTTACCAATTTCAAAATTCAAACTGCGCTCAAAGGCGACAATATGGCCCGTATCAACAATATATTCTCCATTCACTTCAATCTCATAAATGCCACCAAATGAAGTGAGAATGACGGGGCCGACTCCTGACATTTTCAACCAAAAAATAGATTCACCGGAAAAGAAGGATTTAAACCCTTCAAATCCTAAGTCAAGAATTACATCCGAGGCACAAGCTAAATAGGAGGCAGCTTGTACCACTAATTCCTGTCCTGTCATCTCGTAAACCATGACATCTCCCATCAGTTGAGGAGCCAGAAAAATTTCCCCATTTGGGGTGGGGGAACGAAACACACTTAAAAAGAGAGATTCTCCCCCTAACATGCGTTTGAGTCCTCCCATAATACCGCCCCCTTTCCCTTGGCGAAGGGTGGTGCTGGAGTTGATAGAGCCACTCATGGCTACCATTGCGCCAGCTTGAGCAACGACTTCTTCGCCACTGTTGAGGGTGACTTTGGCGATCGCGCTATCGGGCTGTTTGAGCAGTTCAATATCCATAATCTTTAATTGCGTACCTTGGGACGTAAAAAACTAACCAAACCACTAACACTTCTTGATTGCAGGTAAATCACGCCTTTACCTTTCAGACGATTGACAAATCCTTCACCGGAAGTAATTGAACTAATTAGACCTCCCGATAAACCAATACTCATTTTAATATTGGGACTATAGGCAACTAAATGGCTATTATCAACAATAAATTCTCCGGATACACTCTGTTGGCTGATGCCCCCATAAGCGCCAAAAAAGACTTTTCCTTTACCACTGACTTTGAGCTTAAATAATCCTTCACCCGCAAACCAACTGGCTAACCCTGCCCAACGTACCCCTAATTGAATGTTGGCAGTGCTGGCAATATAAGCTCCTGGTTGTAAGCAGAGTGAATTTCCCGTTAAATCAACGCATTCAATATCGCCAATTAAGGATTGGGTGAAGACTACGGTTAAGGGTTTTTGGGTGTGATTTTGAAAGCGATTGACAAATAGGGATTCGCCTCCCAAAAACTTCCGCACTAAAGCAGAAAAGAATCCTCCAGAAAACTCGGTTTTCATGGATAATTCTGCATCCATGCTCGTCATCGCTCCTGCTTCAGCGATGATTTGTTCTCCAGGATTTAGGGTGACAAAAATAGCCGCAAATGCGGGTTTATAGCGAATTTCATAGGGCACAATGTTTAACCCCCTGTGGGATACTCTTGAGTTACCGACAGGGGTAGCATGTTTTCCTCGGCTGGAGGGGATTTTTTTAGGTTTGCTTTAAGTTTCCGTTACTGACTGTAATTAAAAACCGATTAAAAGCGATCGCTCTCTGGAGCAGTTCCTCCGGGATTTAATCCGGGTTGACTGAGGAAGAAGTTTTCAGCACTATCATTCTGATACACGCAGTTCACCTTGGGGTTACCGTCAATGCTGCCCGTGTAACCAAACGTATTCATACGATTCTTACAATCGTTAAACTTATCACGGGGCAGTAGATTGCGCTGTTCTAAAATGACCCAGTTATTGCGCCTGAGTACACATCCCGGTTGCATCGCGGGTTGAGAGATATAGACACTAAAGGGGTTTAAGGTGACATAGAGACGAGCGTCCATCACCATGGCGCTGGCTCCATATTTGACACACAATTCTGGATCGGGGGCACTGCGATCGATAAAATCACGGGAAGCCACATTTTCCGGCGATAGGGTAGTGGTGGAGCTAAAGGCGATCCCAATCCCGATCCCCAGAACAAAGATCCCTCCCATCAGAGCCACCAACGTATAGTTAAAGGGAGAAGATTTCGGGCCAAAATTACCGGTTGATTTGCGTCTTGAGCTGGTTCGAGTCATAGATTTTAGGTTACCACACAGGAAAGGGAGAAGCGGGGTTAATTCCCTCTCCAGTCTAGTATGACGAGTTTCTTCACAGATTGCCCACCGATGCGATCGCCTGAGCCTCCCAGACTCTTTTGCTTCGTGCCACGAAGCACTATAGTAAAACAAAGGCCATACCTGGCTAAACCCATTTTCTTGCTCGTGTTAGGAGAACACATCATGTCAATTCTATTTCAATTATCCCTATTTGCCTTAGTTCTTTTATCCTTCGTTTTAGTGGTGGCTGTTCCCGTCGCCTATGCTCTGCCCCAAAACTGGGAACAATCTAAACCCTTGTTATATGTTGGCTCTGGCTTCTGGGCGATCCTGGTGATCGTGGTGGGCATCTTGAATTTTTTTGTGGTCTAAGGGTTTGAGTCTGGGTCAATCCTTAGTTCTCCTTGACACTAACGGTTGACCCTATTTATGGAGTATTTAAGGAAAGAGCAAAACCCGGTTTTCCCTCTTGCCTTTTGCCTTTTGCCTCTTGCCTCCCCTAGTTTAGAGGCTTAACTGGTGACCAATGCCCATTACCAATTACCACCCAAAACGCTATAACTATGACAGTTTTTGAGGGAACATTTACCCAGACCGAGGGACTGCGGTTTGCCATTATCATTGGTCGGTTTAACGACCTGGTAACGGGAAAACTACTCACTGGGTGTCAAGATTGCTTAAAAAGACATGGGGTAGACATCGACCCCCATGGGACTCAAGTGGATTATATCTGGGTTCCGGGGAGTTTTGAGATCCCCCTAATGGCTCGACAAATGGCGATCGCCCATCAATATGATGCCATCATTTGTTTAGGAGCCGTGATCCGAGGCGATACCCCCCACTTTGACTATGTATCGGCTGAAGTCGCCAAAGGCATTGCGGCGGCTGGATTTCAAACCGGAGTCCCTGTAATCTTTGGTATCCTCACCACCGATACCCTACAACAAGCCTTAGAACGGGCGGGAATTAAAAGTAACCTGGGTTGGAATTATGCCATGAATGCCCTGGAAATGGCCACCCTCATGCGTCAGATCCCAGGATCTCAACCCTCCTAGTGCTTTTTACTTAATACCCCTTCTCGTTTCCCCTGAACTGAATTTTTAGACTAGGGGACTGGTATAGAAGTGCAAAAATAGGGTATTATAGAATGTCTGTGTTATAAGCAGATGGGGTGATTTCCAAGCCAACTTGGAAAACAACCCTGTAGAGGTTTGGAGGCTGCGAAAATGCGTGTCCCCACTGTAAACCCCAGCATAAAGATACGGAGATAATTACTAGGAAATCATTCGCATGGTCAATCAGGAATTAACGGCTACAGACATTGGTTTTACCCACGAAGATTTTGCGGCACTGCTCGATAAGTACGATTATCATTTTAGCCCCGGCGACACCGTAGCAGGTACGGTGTTCAGTCTGGAGCCAAGGGGCGCTCTGATTGACATCGGCGCGAAAACCGCAGCGTACATTCCCATTCAGGAAATGTCCATTAATCGCATCGATACCCCCGATGAAGTCTTACAGTCCAACGAAACTCGTGAGTTCTTCATCCTCACCGATGAAAACGAAGATGGACAACTAACGCTCTCCATTCGCCGCATAGAATACATGAGAGCTTGGGAACGAGTGCGGCAACTGCAAGCAGAAGATGCGACAGTCAGGGCCCAGGTATTCGCTACAAACCGTGGGGGAGCCTTAGTCAGAATTGAAGGGCTACGGGGCTTTATTCCCGGCTCCCACATCAGCACCCGCAAACCCAAAGAAGATTTAATGGGCGAAGAGTTGCCCTTAAAATTCTTGGAAGTTGATGAAGATCGTAATCGTCTGGTTCTCAGCCATAGAAGAGCGCTGGTAGAACGGAAGATGAACCGCCTAGAAGTGGGCGAAGTGGTCTTGGGTATGGTACGCGGTCTCAAGCCTTATGGGGCCTTCATCGATATCGGTGGAGTCAGTGGACTGCTGCACATTTCCGAAATTTCCCACGACCATATCGACACGCCTCACAGTGTGTTCAATGTCAATGATGAGATCAAAGTGATGATTATTGACTTGGATGCTGAACGGGGTCGGATCTCCTTGTCTACTAAGCAACTTGAACCCGAACCGGGCGATATGGTGAAGAATCCTGATTTGGTCTACGATAAGGCCGAAGAAATGGCAGAGCGCTATCGTCAGAAACTCCGCGCCCAGGCTGAAGGAATTGAACTGCCGGAAGAAGGCGCGAGTGCAACGGTGGAAACGGTTGAAACTCCTGTAGAGGAAAGTGCTGAAGAAACGGCAGAATCCCCAGAAGCCTCAGTTGCTCCTGTAGAAGAGGTGGCAGAAGCGCCAGCAGAGCCAGAACCCCAGGACGAAGTTGCGGACTCTGAATCATCCGAAGAACCGGAAGCAAAACCGGAAGAGACTTCATCCGAAAACCCAGAGGAAGAGTTGGCTGCTGCTGAATAAAAGCCAAGGGAGGAGATATGAAACCCTGGTGTGGGTGGGCCAGTCCCACCCAGCTTTTTATTGGTAAATTTATGACAGGGGGAAGTTGCCGGTTTGGTTACTGAGCAAAGTGGAAGTGGGGTGACGGTGGTCTGTGGCGATCGCCAATTTGAAAACACAAGCGCTATCCTATTCGATAAGGATGGAACGCTGGCCCATTCAGAACCCTATTTACGCCATCTAGCCCAACGGCGATCGCGCTTAATTGATGCCCAAATCCCTGGCGTAGGAGACCCCCTATTGATGGCCTTTGGAGTCGATGAACAGGGATTTAACCCAGCCGGATTAACCGCCGTAGGGAGTCGCCAAGAAAATAAAATTGCGGCTGCGGCCTATGTTGCCGAAACCGGGCGCAGTTGGCTCGAATCCTTAGAAATTGTCTCCCAAGCCTTCCAGGAAGCCGACCAGGTGATGCAAAATAAGGCCGAGGAAACCGTGGTACTCCCTGGAGTCGCGGCAGTATTCGACCGTTTGCGACAATCTGGCTTAAAACTGGGTGTGGTGTCCTCCGATATCCGTGAGAATATAGAAAAATTTCTCGATTTTTATCACCTGAGAGAGTATATCGAAGTCATTCAAGGAGCAGAACCCCACCTCACCAAGCCCAATCCACAGGTGTTTTGGTCAGCTTGTCAACAATTGGGAGTCCCTCCACAAGAGGTGCTGATGGTGGGAGATTCTCCGGGAGATTTTACCATGGCTCGCCAGGCCAAAGCGGCTGGAAGCATTGGTGTAGCTTGGGGATGGAGCCGATCGCCGAATCTTAAACAAGCAGATGTGGCGATCGCCAAATTAGACGAAATACAAGTAATCAGTTAAATTGGAATGTTAGCTAGAGTTAGGGATTTTCCCCCTCTACACAATTGAATCAACATTTATGGAAACCCAGATCTGGGTTCTGTAGTATCTCTGGGCAAGAGATAAGAATCACTTGATTCTCGTTCACCATCATGAAATAAAAGGAGACCTTTCCTTGGTTCGTCGTTATTTATTTACCTCAGAATCCGTCACAGAAGGACATCCCGATAAAATCTGCGATCAAATCTCAGATACCATTATCGATGCCCTTCTGGCCGAAGACCCCGCCAGCCGCGTCGCTGCCGAAGTTGCTGTTAATACCGGATTAGTCTTAATCACCGGTGAAATCACCTCCCAAGCCCAAGTCAATTACATTGATTTGGCGCGGAAAAAAATTGCCGAAATTGGCTACGTGCATAGTGAAGGCGGCTTCACCAGCAACAGTTGCTCCGTCCTGGTTGCCCTTGATGCCCAATCTCCCGACATCGCCCAAGGGGTTGATGCAGCCGCAGAACAGCGCGAAATGTCTTCAGAAGAGCGCTTTGACTCCACCGGTGCTGGAGACCAAGGGTTAATGTTTGGGTTTGCTTGTAACGAAACCCCCGAATTGATGCCCCTGCCCATTAGTTTAGCTCACCGCATTTCTCGTCGGTTAGCCGCAGTCCGCAAAACCGGGCAACTCTCCTATCTGCGTCCTGATGGTAAAACCCAGGTCACCGTTGCCTATGAAGATGGGAAACCGGTGGCGATTGATACGGTGTTGATTTCTACCCAACATGCATCCAGTATTGGCGAATTAACTGATAACGCAGAAATTCAGAAGAAAATTAAAGCGGATCTCTGGGATGCCGTGGTACTTCCTGCATTTGGGGATTTAGAGATTAAACCCGACAGTTCAACCAAATATTTTGTTAATCCTACCGGTAAGTTTGTCGTGGGTGGCCCTCAAGGGGATGCCGGTTTAACGGGACGAAAAATTATTGTTGATACCTATGGTGGCTATTCTCGTCATGGTGGCGGTGCGTTTTCCGGTAAAGACCCCACTAAAGTAGACCGTTCTGCGGCCTATGCTTGCCGATATGCTGCCAAAAATATTGTGGCGGCAGGACTGGCAGAAAAATGTGAAGTGCAATTGGGTTATGCCATTGGCGTTGCTCGTCCCGTGAGCATCATGATTGAAACCTTTGGCACAGGTAAAGTCGATGATGACCAGTTGCTAGAAGCGGCGAAGAAAACCTTTGAGTTTCGTCCGGCTGGAATTATTGAAACCTTTGGCTTGCGGACACTACCGAAAGAACGGGGCGGGCGCTTCTATCAGGAAGTCGCTGCCTATGGTCATTTCGGACGCAATGACTTAGATCTACCTTGGGAAAAAACCGATAAAGTGGAATTACTCAAGGAAGCTTTAGGCACAGCAACTACCGCAGGTTAATCGGTTTTGAAAACCAGTAGTGCCGTGACAACCCTAAAATGGTGGGTTACGGCGGATTGATAGATTGCTATCACAGTCTAGGTTTTAGCCGCCTAACCCACCCTACGCTAATGCACATTTTTAGCTGTGTCACGGCACTACGCTAATGCACTATTTTAGCTGTGTCACGGCAGTAGGGTGCGTTATTGATGCACCCTGCTTGTCTGCTCAAATCCAACTAAATTTACGTTCTGATTCGAGAAAGGCTATAAAGCGTCTCTTCTCCTGCTTGCCATAGGACGATCGCAGAGTTGCTCGACAGATTGGGAGTCTGGTGTACCCACTGTGGTCAAATCTCTAGGTCTCATGTAAACTAGAAAGGTATTGGTAGTAACAAGCAGGGGGTACAATGCGTGACTCAGACCATCAAACACCGCACTGCTGCTGTGATACCACTGACGGAATCGATTAACGTCCGTACAACTGTTTCTCCAGAACATATTCCTGCATTGAGAGCAGGGTTTTCTCTCTATCCTTCTAATCCCCGATGGAATGTTTTTAAATTCCGAGCTTGGAGGTTGGGACGGCAATGGCGACATGCCCTGCAAGCTGGAGAAATGGAGGTTTGTCCAACCCACCGTCTGTTGGTGACAGCAGATCCGAATAAAACACCAGAAAAACCAGAAGAAGAATCTTCAGACAGGCGGTTCTCGCCAGAGAACATCAGGGTTCGCTTAAACCCTGTCTCCTGTTAATTTCTATCTGGATTTTTGATTTGGATAACTGCATCTGGGGCACTTTTCTTTGTGCCCCCCCCATCTAGAATCATTAATTTTAACGATCGCAGCAATCGGCATTAGCCAAATCCAAAAACTGCTAATCTATCATAGAAGCTAAATGTGCAACTGGATGGGGCAATCATGAGGCAGCTTTGGCAATGGTTCAAGAATTTACTGGGGCAAATCTTTAATCCAGGAGGGAAGGTTTTACAGGGGAGTTCTCCAGAATCCGATCCGCATCAGACGTTATCAGAAGAAGCCCTCCCCCCACTGAGTGAAACAGATTATGAGTTTTTATTTCGCCAGCTCATGGAGGGAGTTGCCCAGGGATGGCCAGTCGAGAGGGTGACGCTCTTTTTTGAAAAATTAGGCGATCGCAGCACCTCAGATGAGTGGCTAGGGTGGTTAAGAGTCTATCGCGCTCGATTATTGGGAACGAAATCGCCCCAAACTCAGCACGCCAATCAGATGATGAAAGTTGGGGAAATGGTGCGATCGGTTTCTAAATGGCGATCGGTGGGAGAAGCCATCTATGAGATTGGGTTGCAACTGCGCTTGCGCTCCCAAGGCAGTTCCCTATGGGAATCTATGAGTCCGAGTGTAACCGCCAAGGCTGCCTCAACAGTTCCTAGTCCTGTCTCCTCCACACCTCCATCACCACCACCTCCTCCTCAATCTCCTGCCTCCGATTCGTTGCCAAGTTCCTCTGCTGAAACTGAAACTCCTCCCGAAACGGTTGAGCCAGTGGATACGGTGCATGTGGAAGCGAGTGATGCTCAGATGAGTCCTCTGTTTTCTCCAGAACCGTTACCAGATGTTTGGGATTCTCCCCCAGAACCCCCCGTATCTGAACCGGTGAGCGAAACGCCAGCAGAAATAGCGGAACCGGAACCGGAACCCCCTCTATCTGAACCGGTGAGCGAAACGCCAGCAGAAACACCGGAACCGGAACCGGAACCCCCCGTATCTGAACCGGTGAGCGAAACGCCAGCAGAAATACCGGAACCAGAACCGGAACCCCCCGTATCTGAACCAGTGAGCGAAACGCCAGCAGAAACACCGGAACCGGAACCGGTGAGCGCCAACTCACCGGAATTGGCGACTTCCGTAGAAGAGTATATTCGACAACAACCGGTAATCAACTTAGCCTACAGTGCCCATGGACAACAATGGACAGAAACAGTTAGCCTGAATCAATTGGTAGAAAAACTGACGGAAATGCCCCATTTGATCGCCCAATTTTCCCAGCAAGTGGGCATCAATAGTCAAAATCCGGAAGAAATTGTCGAAGCGATTTATCAGCAACTGTATCAGATTTATCAACAGCATCAAGCTAATGGCACAGTGGATGAAGCGACGCTGCTCTTTAATCAAGGGATGCAACAAGCCAAAGCCGGAAACTATGCAGATGCGATCGCCACTTGGGATCGCGCTCTGAGCCAACAACCGACCCTCTACAAAGCTTGGTTAAATCGGGGGAATGCCTTGGTGATGTTACGGCAACCGCAAGCGGCGATCGCATCCTATGATAAAGCATTAGAGCTACAACCAGGACTCTATGAAGCCTGGGGAAATAAAGGGGTTGCGCTGCTCAACTTAGGCAAATATGAAGAGGCGATCGCCACTTTTGATGAAGCCCTTAAGCTCAAATCTGATTATCCAGAAGCGTGGGATAATCGAGGGTTAGCCCTGCGGGAACTGGGGAAAATTCAAGAGGCGATCGAGTCCTTCGATCAAGCCCTAACCCTGAAGCCAGACGATCCATCTCTCTTAAAACACCAAGTAGAAACCTTGAAATTGAGAGATTCTTAAGGCAATAGGCAATAGGTAATAGGCAAAAGGCAATAGGCAATAGGCAATAGGCAATAGGCAATAGGCAATAGGTTTTGAGCGTTCAACCCTGTATGCCTTATAAATCGGGACTTTTAAGAAAACCTATTACCCATTCCATTACCTGTTACCTAATTACCGCGCAAAGCGCTGTAGCGCTATTACCGCGCTCCAAAACTGTAAATTTTCTTAAAGTGTTATCCCGAACACTTGCTCAAATTCCGCACGATCCGTTAAACCAAAAGAGACAAAACTTACTGAACATACAGGTCAGTTCATGGATTGGCTCTCAGACACCGTAATTCTCTCACGCATTCAATTTGCCTTAACAGCAATTTTTCATATGCTCTGGCCTGTCCTAACTACAGGTATGGGTATCTTCCTGGTTATTCTGGAAGGGCTATGGCTGAAAACCGGAAACCCGGACTATTATCGTCATTGCCGATTTTGGGCCAGGATTTACGTCCTCAACTTTGGCATTGGAGTGGCTTCTGGACTGCCGATGGCCTTCCAGTTTGGCATGAACTGGGCCCCTTTTTCGGAAGCGGTGGGCGACTTTTTCGGTACGGTACTCGGTTTTGAGGGAACCATGGCTTTTATGCTCGAAGCCAGTTTCCTGGGTATCATGCTGTTTGGTTGGGATAGAGTCCCCCCAGTGATTCACTACATCTCTACGATTTTGGTGGCTTTTGGGGCGAACTTGTCCACGTTCTGGATTTTATCGGCCAATTCTTGGTTACAAACTCCCGCAGGTGGGGAATTTATTGATGGCAAATTTGTGGTACATGACTTTTTTGCGGCTATTGCTAACCCGTTTATGGTCAATAGTTTCCTACATATGTTTTTTGCCACCTTGGAAACCTCTTTGTTTGTGATTGGTGGGATTAGTGCTTGGTATCTGATTAATGGCCGCAATGTGTCCTTTTTTAGCAAATCTCTGAAAATTATTTTAGCGGTGGCGATCGCCGTTGCTCCCTTACAAATCTTTATCGGTCACCTGAGCGCCGAACAAGTGTATCACTATCAGCCCACCAAACTCGCTGCCATGGAAGGTCAATGGGAAACTGTTGGCGCAGGAGAAACGGCCGGATGGAGTCTAGTGGCTATTCCCAATGGAGAAACGGAAGCGAATGATTGGGAAATCAAAGTTCCCTATGCTCTCGGTTATCTCCTAGAGATGAAACCTAAGCTCTCTGAACCCGTGTATGGCCTCAAAGAATGGCCCTATGAAGACCGTCCCCATATGGTGGGATTGGTGTATTACTCATTCCGGATTATGATTGCGATCGGGTTATTCCTAGCCGCTTTAGCCGCAGTGACTGTCTTGCAATGGCTTCGAGGACAACTTTCAGAAGCAAAAATTACCGCCCAAAAATGGCTCTTGCGAGCCTGGATTTTTGCGGCTCCCTTGGGCTATCTAGCCGTAGAAACCGGCTGGATAGTGCGCTGTGTCGGACGACAACCCTGGACAGTTTACGGGCAAATTCGCACCGTAGACGCTGCCTCTAACCTCCCTCCCGGAGAAATTTTGACCTCTCTGGTAGGCATTACCAGTATTTACATCTTTTTCCTCGGATCTGCGCTCTATTTTGGCAGTCGCATTATTCGCAAAGGGCCCAATTTAGAAATGCCTTTACCCAGCAATGCTCAGGTTAAGGACGAGCAGTTAACCGTTACCAGTTAACCCTGTTTTTCCTATTCCCTATTCCCTATTCCCCACTATGGAATCTCTAGAATATTTTCTGCCTCAACTGTGGTTTTTCATTCTGGGACTGTTTCTGTTCCTGTATGTCCTGTTAGACGGCTTCGATCTCGGTGTCGGTATTCTTTCGATTACCTCATCTTCCGAAGAAAAGCGATCGCTCCTGATGACCAGTTTAGGCAATGTGTGGGATGCCAACGAAACCTGGCTGGTTCTCATGGGTGGCTCCCTGTTTGGAGCCTTTCCCCTCGCCTATGGAACCGTCTTAAATGCCCTCTATCTGCCTGCCGTGATCATGGTAGTGGGCTTGTTGTTCCGGGCCGTTTCCTTTGAATTTCGAGAAAATTCAGAAAGCAAATGGTTCTGGAATTACGCCTTTGGCATCGGTAGTTTTCTCGCTGCCCTCGGTCAAGGATTTGCCCTAGGGACGGTGTTTGAAGGGATTGCAGTAGATGCGGCGGGACATTTTATTGGTGGCCCTTTTGACTGGTTGACCTGGCGATCGATCTTAGTCGCCTTAACTTTAATTCAAGCCTATGTTTTAATTGGCTCCACCTATCTGATCATGAAAACCACAGGAGACCTACAAAAAACCCATTTTAGAACGGCTAGGATTGCCACATTAACCACATTTTTAGGTGCGGTATTCATCACCATTAGCACCCCCATCTTCTCTGAGGCGGTACGCTCTCGCCTCTTTGAAGCACCTCAAGTTTACCTCTTTTCCCTAATTCCGGTATGCTGTCTTTTGCTGGTGTTCTTGCTTTACCGTAGTCTCAAAGAAGAATCAGAATTTACTCCATTTTTATGGACAGTGTTGCTCTTCTTTTCCTCTTTCCTAGGCTTAGGCTTTTTGATTTTTCCCTATATCATTCCACCCAGTATCACCATTTACCAAGCCGCCTCTGACACTAGCTCGTTAGTGTTCATGATCATCTTTGTGGGCTTCCTGATTCCGATTTTATTAGCATACACGCTTTACAACTATGTGGTCTTTCGAGGGAAAATTACCACAGAATCTTATGGAGAATAAAGCCCTTTTCTCTGGTAATAAGTAATGGTAAAAATAATGTTGAATTGAGATTAGGCAATCAACTTATTCGATTTGCACTCTTGAATCCAATCGAGCAATTCTTGAAACTGAAAGTTTTCCACAAAAGGTTGCAAATATTGGGCTATTTTTTCCTGTTGAGTCCCTAATTGGGCAAGGGAGTTATACATCTCGTCTTGCATTCCCACAATCACAACTTGTTCAAACTCCTTCAGCCAGCTTGAGGAGAGGGATTCTATATCTTGTTGGGTTAATTCTTCAGGTGTCAATACGCTGATATTTTGGGTCATTTGATAGATAAATTGAACGTGCAGATAATGTTCTAAGAGCTGGGTGATTTCAAACGGACGAAAGGGCTTCGCAATCACATCATCACAGCCTGATGCAATCAGGGAATTTCTCTGATGATGAAAGGCACTAGCAGTAACGGCAATAATGATCGGTGGGTGTTCTTTTGCCCTTCTTTTAATTTCACGAGTGGCTTCTTCACCGGTCATATTTGGCATCCGAATATCCATCAAAATGAGGTCGGGTTGCCAGGTTTCCCACACTTGAATGGCTTCTTCTCCGTCCCTGGCTTCTTGGACTTGAAATCCCCAATTTTCTAGCAAAGAAACGAGTAAGAGTCGATTGGGTTGATGGTCATCAGTGACTAAAATCCGATAGGTGGGTTGATCGTCGGCTAAGGCGATCGCCTGTCGATCGCCTCCATTATCTCTAGAATCATCCCCTTCCACCTCTACCCCTTGCTGCTGGAATTCCTCAAGGTTGAGTTCAAACTGAAACTGAGTCCCTTTCCCCACGGTACTTTCAACCCTCAAGGTAGAACCGAGCATCTGGGTGAACTTTTGACTGATGGCTAACCCTAAACCGGTTCCTTCTTGACTCTGGCGACCACTTTGGGTTTGCATAAAGGGTTGAAATAGATGCTGCAATTCCTCTGTTGCTATGCCGACTCCGGTATCAGTAACGGTGAATTGAAGTTGTTGGCTGGAGATCTTTGTGATTTCTAAGCTCACTCGCCCCATAGTCGTGAATTTGAGCGCATTATTGAGTAAATTAATTAGAATTTGTTTGAGTTTTACGCCATCGGTTTCAATCCACACCGGCACATCAGAACCTAAGTCTATTTTGAACTCTATGCCTTTAGCTTTAGATTTTAAGTCAAATAAATTCTTCAGCTCTTCAATGAGATGAGACAAATTGACCCAAGTGAGGTTAAGGGTTAAACGACCGGCTTCAATTTTAGAGAAATCGAGAATTTGATTAATTAAACTGAGTAAATAGGTTCCGCTATTTTCAATCAGACGGAGGTGGTTGCGGTCTTCGTCAGAGAGGTTAGGACTTTGTTCTAGTAGGGTGGGATAACCGAGAATGGCATTTAGGGGAGTCCGCAGTTCATGGCTCATATTAGCGATGAATTCGCTTTTAGCATGATTGGCGTTTTCGGCGGCTTCTTTGGCTATTTCCAGTTCGGCATTGGTTTGATGGAGTTCTTGGGTGCGTTCAATAACTTGTTGTTCTAGGGTTTGGTTGTAGTTTTTGAGGAGAGCTTCGGCTTGTTTGCGATCGCTGATATCTTGAAACACATTAAGGGCATAAGTGACCTCTCCCTCTAGGTTGCGAATGGGAGTGGCGTACACTTCTATGGGGATACGCATTCCGTCAACCTCAATTTCCAGGTCATTGGCATAAACATTTTCTCCTTGCAGGGTGCGTATGAGAGGCAGTTGCTCTGAAGGATAGAGGGTAGAGGTTCCCGCTTGATACACTTGGTAGACTTCGCCGATTTGCTCTAGGGTACTATCGGGAGTATGGCCTCTAAAGAGTTCTTGGGCTTTGGAGTTGACTAATATCAGTTTTCCTTGGGGATCAAATACCATTACCCCTAGGGGAAAACATTCAATAATGACCGCCAGTTCATGTTCTTTCTCGGCAATGGTTTGGAAAGAGGTTTGCAGTTGTTCCTGCATCTGGCTAAAGGCACGACTGAGGTCATGAACGACACCCAGACCACTGATGGTTACCGGAGTATCGAGATCTCCAGAAGCGATCGCCTGGGCACTGTTCTTTAAGCAGACTAGGGGTTGGGAAATCCATTGAGCGATCAGACCTCCAGCAAGTATTGAAGTGATTAACGTGAGACCACAAAGGGCAACGGTGCGTCGCACATTAGCTTGAATCTGGCCCATAAACTCCGATTGGGGAACTAGGATCGCCAGTTTCCAACCCTCTGGCAGAGCAGAAACAGAAGGGTTTCCTTGAATTTGGATATCTTGCTCGGAGACCATGAGTTCTTCAACATATAAACTATAGTCTTCCCTCTTACCCCCAGGTTTTGGGATCGGTAATAGGGAATACAGGGGAGCGTGGGCTTCAATGTTGGGTTGTTGCTCTTCTAAGTAACGTCCTGTGGCAGCCACAATGGGATCTTGACTGGCACTGGGAGCAATCTGTTCAAAACTTCCTCGAATCGCCCCTCCTTTGGCGTTCTGCTCAAAGGTGAAGGGCGGATCGTCCGTAGAGCTGGCCACCATTTGTCCTTGGCGGTCAAGAATCACAACTCGACAGCCTTCACAGAGGGTGAGGGATTGGAGAAACCTTTGGATACGATTTAAGTCCAAGTTGATGGCAAAGATGCCCTGGAGTTGTTGATTTTCGTCATAGAACGGAGCATAAGCATTAATGGCTAATAGGATACTGTTGCCAATTTGATAGGGTTCTGACCAACCGGGGGCGCGATCGCGCTCTACTGCCTTGTACCAAGGTCGCTCCTTGACAACAAAAGGAGAAATGACTTGAAGATGCTCTTCTAATTCTCCATTCTCATCGATAAAATTAACGTTGATTTCATCCCGTCCAGCCAGAACGTAAGCCTGTTCAATCCGCCCCAGTTGAACGGAACTATGGTGCATCGCCCGAAATTGTCCGTCTGGCAACGCTAACATCACGCTGGTTGCCGACTTAAAGAGCTTGAGTTGTCCCAACAGATGGCGATCTATGTCCTCCGGGTCATTCAGATTCAGTTGCCCTTGCTCCACTGCCTGGATACTAATCTGGTTAATTTGTAATAGATTGGAGAATTCACTAATCAAGTAAAGTTTGACTCTAGCCGCCCTTTCCTCTATAAAGTGTTTTGCCACATCATCAACACTTTTTTTACCACTCTGATAGGACAAATAGCCGACTAAACCGACTGTACCCAACAGTTGCAGGACAAAAGGAACAATCAGAATAGCTTGCAAAGGGATGTTGTTGGAAATTTTACGCCACTTAGACAATAGTAATTTCACTAATTTCAAACACCCAATCTTTAGAAAACAAGTTAGCCACGATTGAGAACACTATAACACTGTTGATGGAGGGCAGACAAAACAGGAGATAGAGAATAGCTTCAATGTTTACCCATTACCCATTACCTATTACTCATTACCCATTACCGCGTAAAGAGCTGTAACTTTTCAATCGTTGTATTCGGGGGTTAAGTCTCGAAACTTAAACTCTTGGGCACTGGGATGGCAAGAAACACATTGATTGAGCTGAATGCGCTCTTTAAACTCAACTTGGGGATGAAGCGCCTTAAAATAACGAGAATTTCGCAGGCGATAGGGGGTCGTTTCATCCTTGATTAAGGGACGGGAAAAGACTTGAATATAATTCCAAACCAATAACCGACTGGGGTCGAGTAAGGGTTTAATAACTACGCCATAATGTTCTTTATCTTGAATGAGTTGTCGCCAAGTCTCCGTAGGCATGACGGCAGGAGGAAGGGCGAGGTGACAACTGCCACAGTTTTCTCGGTAGAGTTCTTCTCCGAGTTGATGTTGTTCGGGGACGGGATCGACTGATTTAACTGAAGAAAGGGAAAAGGCGGCTTGATTAAGGGTCGATAATCCCCATCCTAATGTAACCGACCAGAGGAAAATCAGGCTAATGAGGATTAGGGGCGATCGCCGCTTTGAGTTAGGGAATAGGGAATAGGGAATAGGGAATAGTTGGCGATACTTACGTTTCATAATGGCTCTGGTTAGCTAATTGTAGGGTGGGTAAGGGGAAGTTTAATTAAATCAAATCAATTAATAGGTCGCAAGTATTGATTCAATCTGTACCTTCAAAGACGGCAAATTGTTCTCCACAATCTGCCAAACCACTCTAAAATTCACTCGAAAATATTCATAGACGACCAAATTCCCGAAATCAATAATATCCTGCCAAGGGACTTCAGAAAATCTATTTTTTAGGTTATCAGATATAGCACTCGCCGCCTCACCGATTGTTTGTAGATGAAATAATACCCAAGTTTGTACCAGTTCATCCTCAAAAAATACCGATTGACCTCGTACCGTGTACTGTTCAATTTTAGCGATGCCTTCCTGTATGTCTTTCAAACGTTCCAAATCGCTTCTCATAGCAAAATCGCCTCCTCAGTCAATTTTCTTCTTCAAAATCTTTTAATATCCGTTCCACTTGTCCCTTTAAAGCGCGAAGCGCTGCTATGAGGTACATTGTTGATTCATAGATTTGAGTTGTCATTGCGACCGCAGGGAAGCATTCGCGCTTCGCTTTCCGCGTTTCACGCAAGCTTCGCTTTTCATGTCCGCGAGAGCCAAAACGCGCAAGCTTCGCTTTCATGTCCGCGAAGCGGAAACGCTAAGATTTGGGGATTGTGCGATTGCTTCATTCCACTGCGTTCCATTCGCAATGACTTATCTGAATAAGACTGTAACGGCTCAAAGCCATGTACCACAACCCTATTCCCTATTCCCTATTCCCTATTCCCTAGCGCGAAGCGCTGTAAAGGTTGTGCCTCTGCCAAAATGCGATCCTTAATCAAAGCACTAATGCCATCTTCAGTAAGCACGTCAACCCGCCGTCCTAACAAATCCTGTAAATCCATCAACAATCCTCCCGGAAACCAAGCTGTAGTCCTGGTTGAGTCATAATCAATCAAGAAATCAATATCACTGTCTTCTGTCTCCTCTCCTCGTACTACTGAGCCAAACACGCGCACATTAAATGCGCCGTGCTTGGCAGCAATTTCTAGAATTTGTTCCCGTTTTTCCACTAATAAACCCTGTAAAGACATTCTTCTATCCTCCCTTCTATCCCTTTAAACTACAGATCGAGTGAATGAGTCAGTCCTATCTAGGTTAAAACAGAAAATACCGTTGAGCCATGGGTAAAACGGTGGCGGGTTCGCAGGTGAGTAATTCACCATCTGCACGGACTTCGTAGGTTTGCGGGTCAACTTCAATGTGGGGGAGAGCATCATTGAGCTTAAGATCCCCCTTGGTCAGTTGCCGGGTATTGGCTACGGCTATGGTGGGTTTTTGTAGACCGAGTTGGCTGGCAATATCTCGCTCTAAAGCTGCTTGGGAGACGAAGGTTAAGGAGGTTGCCGAGAGTGCAGAGCCAAAGCTGGCAAACATGGGACGCATGTGGACGGGTTGGGGGGTGGGAATGCTGGCGTTAGGGTCTCCCATCTGAGCATAGGCGATCGCACCCCCCTTAATCACAAGTTCCGGTTTTACACCAAAAAACGCGGGTTTCCACAGACAGAGATCGGCTAATTTGCCTTCTTCTACTGACCCTACCTGGTCAGCAATTCCATGGGTAATGGCGGGATTAATTGTGTATTTAGCCACGTAGCGTTTGGCGCGGGTATTATCATTGCGGCTGCTATCTTCCGGTAAGGGGCCGCGCTGTACTTTGATCTTATGACCCGTCTGCCAGGTGCGGATAATCACCTCGCCGACTCGACCCATGGCTTGGGAGTCGGAGGCAATCATACTAAATGCGCCCAGATCGTGCAAAATATCCTCGGCGGCGATGGTTTCGCGCCGGATACGGGACTCGGCAAAGGCCACATCTTCCGGTATGGAGCGGTCAAGATGGTGGCAAACCATGAGCATGTCGAGATGCTCTTCTAGGGTATTCAGGGTATAGGGTCGGGTGGGGTTGGTGGAGGAGGGGAGAACATTGGCTAGAGAGCAAACTTTGATGATATCGGGTGCATGGCCTCCCCCCGCGCCTTCCGTGTGATAAGTATGAATAGCGCGATTTTTAAACGCTTCGATGGTGGTTTCTACGAATCCGGCTTCGTTCAGGGTATCGGTATGAATGGCGACTTGCACATCATATTCATCAGCTACAGATAAGCAGGTATCAATGGTTGCGGGGGTAGTACCCCAATCTTCATGGAGCTTTAAACCCATGGCTCCGGCTAGAATTTGTTCCCGGAGTGCTTCCGGTTGCGAACTATTGCCTTTACCCAGAAAGCCCAAATTCATGGGGAATGCTTCGGCCGCTTGCAACATGCGGTACATATTCCAGGGGCCGGGGGTGCAGGTGGTGGCGTTGGTTCCGGTTGCGGGGCCGGTTCCGCCGCCGAGCATGGTGGTAATGCCGGAGGCGATCGCCGTTTCAATCTGCTGAGGACAGATAAAATGAATGTGGGAATCAATGCCTCCAGCCGTGAGAATCATCCCTTCTCCCGCTACAGCTTCCGTACCGGGGCCGATAATGATGTCCACCTTGTCTTGAATGTAGGGATTTCCGGCTTTACCAATTTTGTATATTTTGCCGTCTTTGATACCAATATCGGCTTTAACAATTCCCCACCAGTCTAAAATCAGGGCATTGGTGATCACCATATCCACCGCGCCATCGGCATTGGTAATGGGAGATTGACCCATACCGTCCCGGATCACTTTACCACCACCAAATTTTACCTCATCGCCGTAAGTAGTGTAATCCTGTTCGACTTCGATAATTAATTCTGTATCCGCCAAGCGCAGGCGATCGCCTACTGTGGGCCCATAGGTTTGTGCATATGCGAGGCGATCGATCCGATAACCCATAATCCTTTCCAGACTAGCTTACCCATACAGAGTCTATAATACTGTAGATATGTCCTAGTAACTACACGACCCAAAAAAACCGTTGAGGTAAAACAATGCAAGCGTTTGAAATGATGGCAAAAGTCGATCAAAACGGTCAACTGTTATTAGATGAGCCTTTAGCTATTCGATCTGACCGTCGAGTTAAAGTTATTCTGCTAGTATCTGATGATGAAGAAGTCGATCCAGATGATACTCCTGTAGAAGAAATTAAGGCGAGTTTGAGACGAGCCTTACAAGAAGCCAAAGAAGGCAAAAGAATCCCCTTAGAACAAATGTGGGAGGGGATTGATGCCCAATAATTCTGACCCGGTGAATATCGATTTAACGCCTGAATACCGGAAGAATCTCAAAATTTTAGCTAAAAAATACCGCAATATTCGTTCGGATACTCAGTCGGCGATCGCTGAACTACAAAATGGCAGTGTGTTAGGCGATCGCCTGGCGGGTTTTGGCTCTAATTTTTATGTTTACAAGGTGAGGGTAAAAAATAGCGATATTCAAAAAGGCAAAAGCGCCGGATATCGCATTATCTATTTGCTGGAGTCAGAAAGGAGTATTTTATTGTTAACGATCTATAGCAAGTCAGAACAAGAAGACATCACAGTAAATCAAATTCAGTCTATTTTAGATGATTTTTATGATTCTGAATAAATGGCGATCCATCCGATAACCCATAATCTTGTCCAGACTAGCTTACCCATACAGAATCTATAATACTGTAGATATTGAATTTTTCTCTAACCATTGAGCTAAAGAGTCTTGATTTTCTTCATCTGTTGCTAACCGTTCCATCATTTGTACCACTTCGCGATCTTGAACTTCCAGCAAATACCCATTAACGAGCAAAAACGTCCCCATAACCGCAAACGCTGTTCGTTTATTTCCATCAATAAATGGATGATTCTTAGCTAATCCATAGCCATAAGCTGCTGCCAGTTCAAATAAACTCGCTTCAGTATAAGTAAACCAATGTCTAGGTCTAGCTAAACTTGCCGCCAGTAAATTTTCATCTCGAATCCCTAAACTTCCTCCATGCTGCTCAATTTGAGCCTCATGGATCGCTCGTACAACTTCCTCTGAAATCCATAGCGGTTCAGCCACTAAGCTAACTCCCGTAATGCTTTTCTATATTTCTGACTAATGACTTGATAAGCAGACATCGCTACATCAAAGTCTGCCTCACTAGAGGGTGTGGCTTCATCGGGTTTAGTGTCTTCAATTTCTGGACTCAGAGAGCGCAAAACCTCTAAGACTTCTGATAAACACTCATCAGGCAATTGGTTCACTAAGGCGATAATATCTTGGCGTATGGCTTGAGTCATGTTACTTGATTTTGGAACTCATACTGTGGATACGATCATTATACTGATTTTTGTATATAGCAAACCTAAATGAGTTATGTAATAACTGCCCCTCATCCCCCTACCCCCCTTCTCCCGCAGGCGCTGCCCTGAGCGAAGTCGAAGGGAGAAGGGGAAAAGTCCCTCTCCCGTGGGAGAGGGATATAGGGAGAGGGCATTTCCTGTTGCACAACTCATATAGACTAGCTATATAACCAGAACACAACACTCTATAATTAATTTTGCTAAACTAAATTAACTAACTGGTTAGTGAAATTCCCCCTTTTTAAGGGGGATTTAGGGGGATCAAAATGTACCTCAGAACAGCGAAAAATGCTGTATTAGGCGATCGCCTGGCGGGTTTTGCCTCTAATCTTTATGTTTACTCCGTCCTCTACCGATGCAGACGGCTTAAAACCTGGTTAATCTGAGGATCTTGTACCACAAATGCAGGAAAAGTTCCCCTCGGATTACTGGTAATAAACGGAAAAGGGCTACGTTTATCTGAGCCGACAAACACATCAATCTGATTCCCTTTAATAGCACTACCCACATCTGCGGCAAAGAAATACCCATCATGAATAATGGTCTCTCCATTGGGGAGTGAGATGTGTTGTCCTCTAGCCGCAGGAATATAAACAACAGACCCTAAAGGAATCCGTTGGCGATCGACTGCTATCGTCCGATAAGGGACTAAACGATATCCACCGGCCCCATCTCCATGGGGGCCACGAGCCAAACCAAAGCGGACTCGCCCCGTTTTTTGTAGAGTTGCAGGGGAAAGACTCTTAAAATAGGCCGAACAATCGAGCTGTAATCTCGACCCTCGACCAGCAAAATTATAGGTTGTTAAGTTCCCAGAGCGGTCTTGGACTTGCACCGTACCTTGTAAGGCAGCATAACACCAATCTCGATGGGAAAGATAAGCTAAGGCTCGACCAGAGCGATCGAGTAATGGATAGCCATAAGTGGTTTCTTGAGCTTGATAAATATGATAATAGGTAGACCACAAAGACAGGGCGCGACCAGAAGTAGGATGAACGGAAGGGGTCAGGGTTACCCAGTTTACGCTAGAGGGTGAAGATTGGGCTGTTCGATATTGCCAAGATGAAACAGACCATTGGGAATTACTCCAAGCTGGAGGAATAACACTAGCAGCAATTGCACTTGAAGTACAAGCTAAGGTAAGAGCTAAAGCCAGACGGGTCAGTTGACGAGTCATAATTCAATGGTGATGCGCTAAGACGGCTGATGAGACGATCTTACCTAGGGAAAAGGTTCTCTTCCGGGCAATACAGCCCTTCGCGCGGTTAAGTAATGAGTCATGGGTAATGAGTAATGAGTAATAATTTAAACTATTCTGTGCTACTTGGCTTCTTTAGCCTGAACTAACCACTCATCAAATTGGACTTGATTTTCACTGACCCATTCTTGGGCTAAACTGCGAATAGCTTCTGGGGTATTTTTCCCGTCTTTAATGGCTAAACTGACCTGATTCATATCAGCTACAGGAATCGTCACCAATTCAAACCAGCGTTTAGCCATGGGATGATTGTCTACGAACTCCCGGTTAACCACAAATTTTTGTCCTACACTTGGCCAACCCAAATTTTTGCCTTCAAATATGGTATCGTCTTCTGTTATATCTCCCATTTTTTCATCTTGGGGTAGAGAGGTAAACGGAACCTCTAAAAACACGACATCTTGATTGGGTTTCAAAACCGCAAAGATCCAATGAGGATTATAGGCATAATATAAAATGGGTTGTCCCTGTTGATAATGGGTGATGGTATTTTCCAAAAGGGCTGTATAGTTGCCCTGATTTTGTTCTACCGTGTTTTTGAGTCCATAGACTTCGATGTGATGCTCTATCACTGCTCCACAGGCCCAACCGGGATTACACCCAGTTAAATCGGCTTTGCCATCTCCATTACTATCAAAAAGGGTGGCGATTTGGGGATCTTGCAACTGTTGAAAACTGGTAATTCCATACTCGTCAGCAGTTTTCTTATCAATTTGATACCCTTGACTCCCTGGGGGAATAATCTGGCCAATTTGGTCTAATTGATTATTCTGATTGGCGGCATTAAATAAGGATTCATAACCCCTATCGTAATAGACTACACTATAGTCAATATCCTGATTGGCTATGGAGAGATAAATACTAGCATAATCTAATTCTTTGGGAGTTTCAATGGTGTAACCGAGTTCTTGTAAGCCTATATTGACAACTGCGGTTTGAAAGCTTTCTTCTACCCAAGTCCCATGGGCAGAACGCACAGTTAAAGTCTGGGTATGTTGTTGAGCCGATCGCCGGTTAGAGTCACAGGAAATGAGTCCAAAGGCGATCGCCAACACGACAGGGATTGAAAACCATCGACGGTATAATATTTTTGCCATAATCGAGCGACATTTGAAGAGTTAGCAGCTTGTAGGGGAGGGTTTTCCCCTACAAATTCAATCCCTTGAGTCTGGAATCCCTAAAGTTCTAACTCTTCTTCTTCAATCTTCACGTCGAGATCGGGTAGATTATCCCCATCCGTCAGTCCCTCCTCATCCTCCTCATTGACTGGAGCCACGGAGTTAGCAGAAACCACTGCTCCCATATCGAGTTGCTGGCGTACCTGATTTTCTACGTCTTGAGTAAACTGGGGATTCTCCTGCATGTACTGAATGGTATTATCCCGTCCTTGGCCAATATTATTACCGTCTTTACTGTACCAAGCGCCTTTTTTAGTAATCACTCCGGTTTCTTCGGCAATATCCAAAAGGCAGCCCATGGAGGAGATGCCTTTACCGAAGATAATGTCAAATTCGGCAATTCGGAAGGGGGGAGCGACCTTGTTTTTAGCCACTTTCACCTTGGCGCGAATGCCGTATTCTTCTGAGCCTTTTTTCAAGGTTTGGATGCGGCGGATATCGAGGCGCACAGAGGCATAAAATTTCAGGGCATTACCGCCCGTGGTGGTTTCCGGGTTGCCATAGACGACCCCAATTTTTTGCCGCAGTTGGTTGAGGAAAATGACGGTACAGCCAGATTTGCCGATATTTCCGGTGATTTTCCGCATGGCTTGGCTCATCAGCCGAGCTTGGGCCCCCATGGGGGCATCCCCCATATCGCCTTCAATTTCCGATCGCGGAACCAAGGCAGCTACGGAGTCTACCACTACAATATCAACAGCAGCCGATCGCACCAACTGATCGACCACCTCTAGGGCCATTTCTCCCGTATCCGGTTGCGACACGAGCAAGTTTTCAATATCTACCCCCAAAACGGAGGCATAGGTCGGGTCTAGGGCATGTTCCGCATCCACAAAGGCCGCCACCCCTCCCCCTTTCTGCACTTCAGAAATGGCATGAAGCGCCAGGGTAGTTTTCCCGGAACTTTCCGGCCCATAGATTTCAATCACCCGCCCCTTGGGT
This sequence comes from Roseofilum capinflatum BLCC-M114, assembly GCF_030068505.1. Lineage (NCBI taxonomy): Bacteria > Bacillati > Cyanobacteriota > Cyanophyceae > Desertifilales > Desertifilaceae > Roseofilum > Roseofilum capinflatum. Next base: position 65,037 of record NZ_JAQOSO010000079.1, on the reverse strand, counting down.
AGGCCTCCCCCCAGGGCTAAGTCCAGGGTGAGCGCTCCACTGGGAATGGTTTCCACTTTCATGCGTCCCACATCGCCCAGGCGCATGATTGCACCTTTCCCAAAACTTCGCTCTATTTGGGTGAGAACGGCTTTCAGGGCTTTCTGTTTATCGGAATTTTCGCTTGTTTTTGCAGCCATAGGGATAGTATGTTGACGTAAACTTCATCATTGATTCCTATTGTAGACAATCTCACTCCCACCTTAGAGGTTGTTTTTAATTTTTAATTTTTAATGGGTCACTGAGCGGAGCCGAAGTGTTAATTGCTCAGGACTGGGATAGGCGCTTAACCTCTTGCCCACCAAGCAATTGGTCGGCTTCTCGGAGGAGGTCGGGAATGATGTTTCTATGGGGACTGTTGGCTAAACAGGGTTTCAGGTCAACCTTCAGGTTATGGGCTTTATTGCCGGGAAACCAGTGGCTGCCATTGCCGAGGAGGTTATAGCGCATTTTGGCATACTCGACTAAATCGTAGGCGAGGGCAAGATTCCTCAGCCAGAGAATAATGGGAATGTTGATGTTATTGGGAGTTTCTTCGGGAGTGGGGAGGCCGACATGCCAAGTTTTGTACCAATTTTCTCCGAAAGTGGCGATCGCCGCCTCCTCTAACCGATGGAGAATGGGCGGTAGGACTTCATCAGCCCGATCTAACAGGGGCAAAACCTTCAGATGCTCCTCAAAATCACTCGGACGGGCTGCTCCTAAGCTCAGGGTATGGACTTGGGGATGACTGAGGCAAAACAGGTCATTAAAGACCATCGGACTCAGGGGAGCGCAAAGATCCACCAATTTTTGTGGTGGTTTGTAGAGTTGCCCCCCTTTATCCGAGGGACTGATGATAAACACCCCTACATCGTGCTTTTGAGCCGCTTGAATCGCCGGCCAGTTGGTCTGATTAATGTAGTACCAATGGAGGTTTACATAGTCAAATTGACCGGTTTCAATGGCTTGGGTAATGATATCCGTGGGGCCGTGAGTCGAGAAGCCAATAAAGCGAATTCTGCCCTGTTTCTGGTATTCCCGGGCCACATCCAAGCAGCCCCCAGGACGGACAGTTTGCTCGATAATCTCTTGAGTATTGATCCCATGAATCCCTAACAGATCAATGGTATCGAGTTGTAGGTTCTGGAGCGAGGTTTCTAGGTTTTGGCGAAACTCTTCGGGATCGGGTTTGGGAACCACCTTGGTTTGCACAATCAGGCGATCGCGGGGTAGTTTGGGTAAAACTTGACCCAATTGTAGCTCGGATGTCCCATAGCCCCTCGCCGTTTCGATATGGGTAATTCCCACCTCCAAAGCACGGCGAATCGTCGCCTCTAGATTGTGCTGATTCTCTTCTGGAATTTCGGATAGGGGCTTATCTTGCCACTTGTATTGATAGCGCATCCCTCCACAGGAGAAGACAGGCATTGGTAGATTGGTTCTGCCAAATCGTCGATACTGCATGATTGATGGGGTTGATCGGATTCAGGGGGTCTGGGAAAATAGGGCGATCGCCCTAATGGTGAACCCTAGTTCACACTTTTTCGCCAAATTTTACCCACCCCCGTCATCCTACCACTGATCCCCAGAAGACATAAAGAATTAGAGCCAACTTACAAGTCTGACGGCAATCAACGATAAGATCAACGTAATGTCTGTTTTGGATGGTTACGGCGGAGGTTGGGCATATCCAGGGCAGACCCTAGTGACGTTTACCTATCTTCAGTTAATCATGAACATGGATATCTCAGAATTAGATCATTTAGAAAATTCCGTTCAAGACTTATTGTCAGCCGCTAAACTTGAACTCGAAGCCAGTCGTTTAGAGCAACAACGGGATGAACAGGTTCAAGCCGCCGTTGCCGAAATTGAAAAACGACTAAAACCTTTATTAGCTGACGTGGAAAAGACCCTTGCTGACTTCGATAATTTAAGTTTAGGAGATAGTGTTACCCGACAAAAATTAGAAGACAAAGCGGCAGATTTACGGAAACAACTTGAAGAAGCTCCGGTTTTAGCAGCTCAAGTAGCCGATCGCCAACTGATTCTCAATGAAGAACGCTTACTCGATGAACAGTTAGCCGAGCAAACCTATCGCTGGCGGCAAGAATTGAAAGCCGATTTACTCGATATGATTGCTGAACAAGAAGACTTTTATAGTGCCACCGATGCAGCCGTTGCCATTCGTCCCTATATTCAAGACCTGAAAGCCATTCAAGGGCTAGAAGACGTGATTGAAGCCCTGATTAATCAAATTAATTTATATAGTAAAGAAGGGCCCGTGGCTCGCTTGCGGGGCAGCCATGAACAAACCCTAAATTTTATCTACGACAAAGCCATGGAAAACCGAGCCAGGGTAGAATTACCTCGTAATGTTCAACCCAAAACTCGCCATCGGGTATCGGAAAAACAACCCAACCCCTACATGCTTTTGGAAGGCAAAGTTGTCGTATTTGGAGGCCATGATAAATTAGCCACGGCGGTCAAAAATCGCTTGCGAGCTTCTAAAGTGGATTTAAATTGGTGTACCGCTCAAGATGGGCTACAAATGGCTCAACAAATGGAAAGTCATATTGCCACGGCCGATTTAGTTTTAATTATTACCGGTTATGCCAGCCATGCTCTCACAGAAAAAGCCATGCAAGCGGCTCAAACTTCGGATCTTACTCCAGAGATGATTAATACCACAGGGATGACCAAGGTTTTGGAAAGAATTGAGATTGCCTTAAAATCAAGACTTTTAGCTCGTCGGTTAAATAATTCCACCAAATCCTAAGTCATGGATAATGGGTAATGGGTTCTCTTCGCATTTGTAGTGTTTTCCTATTTCCCATTTCCCTTACCGAAAATTTGGGTTTAAAGCCCCGTCCTTTTAGGACGGCTTTTGAAATTTCAAGGTTGTCAAGTCAACTTTTGGTGCGCTATGCTGATTTTATCCAAGCAAGTTTTGCGTAAAATGTTTGTTTTAGAGTTCAAGGTAAAAGCTAAAACTCAACAGTATAAAGGGATAGACGAGGCTATCCGTACCGCTCAATTTATCCGTAACAAGTGCTTAAGGTTATGGATGGATACACCAGGAACGGGTAAAAAGGATTTATATCGATACTCTAAAGTTTTAGCCCATGACTTTAATTTTGCTGACCAATTAAACTCAAGTGCTAGACAAGCAAGTGCTGAACGTGCTTGGAGTTCGATTAGTCGGTTTTACAATAACTGTAAACGCAAAATACCAGGGAAAAAAGGCTATCCTCAGTTTAAGAAGTTTAGTCGCTCTGTTGAGTATAAGCAATCTGGGTAGAAACTTCTTGACCCTAAAACTGTTAAGTTCACCGACAAGAATAATATAGGCGTTCTTAAGTTAGTAGGAACGTGGGATTTAGCTTATTTTCAAAAGTCTGATATTAAACGAGTCAGACTGATTAGACGAGCGGACGGTTATTATTGTCAATTTGTGCTTTCTTGTGAAGTCAAAGAAGAGGTTAAACCATCAGGTAAGTGAATTGGCTTAGATGTGGGTTTGTCTTCTTTTTATACGGATAGTGAGGGGAACAAGGTAGAGAATCCTCAATTCTTGAGAAAGTCTGAGAAACGACTAAAAACGCTTCAAAGACGTTTATCCAAAAAGACAAAGGGGAGTAAAAATAGACAAAAAGCTAGACAAAGATTAGCTAAAGCTCATCTTAAAATCAGTAGGCAACGTAAAGACTTTGCTGTAAAGTCAGCCAGGTGCGTAGTTCACTCTAACGATGTGATAGCTTATGAAGATTTAAGAGTTAAAAACTTAGTTAAGAATCACTGTCTAGCTAAAAGTATAAATGATGCGGCATGGCATCAATTTAGAGAATGGATAGAGTATTTTGGGATTAAATACGGCAAGATAACAATTGCTGTCTCACCCAACTACACTTCTCAAAACTGTTCTAAATGCGGTGAAATGGTGAAAAAATCTCTATCAACAAGAACCCATGTATGTACTTGTGGTTGTGTATTGGATCGAGACGAAAATGCAGCCATCAATATTTTGAAAAAAGGACTAAGTACCGTAGGGCATACGGGAACTTTTGGGCTAGACCCAATAAACGCTTGGGGAGAGAATACCTCTACTTTCTCAGAAGTAATTCTGTCTAAGCAAGTAATCTCCGTGAACCAAGAATCCTCGTAATAAATAAGAACTCGGAACCACATCTAACCACGGAACAATTGACCAGAACAGAAGGGTCGGCTGAATCAGTAAACGAAAATTATTCAAGATACTATTCAAACCAACCTAAATGCAAGTATTTAAAATATTCATAACTTCTCACATCACCAAACATCTCTTGATAAGAGTCACAATATTGATCGACAACCGAAACTGTAGTTTCTGGAGATCTGGGCAAATGTTTTAAGATCTGTAACTCTACATCCATTGCTCTATCTCGCTTTTAGCTATTGATACTCTATTTTATTCTATCTTCATTCTCGGAGAGTGACAGAAAAAGGAAAAGTTCGATTATACCAACCCTGCCCACCTTACTGCTATATTTTGATTGATTACCCGAACTTGATAGGATTTTTAAGGGCGATCGCTCACCGTTTTAACAAACTCCTTACCATTTTCTTCTAACACCACAATCGGATTACCGCTAGAAGCGATTTCAATCCGTTTCACCCGTATTCTACCGTTGGACAGGGATTCCCCAGCCACCACATAACGAGAAGTCGGTTCATCCGGAGCCTTAAGAATAGCCCGCATTCCATCCGGTAGTTCCGCCACTCCCGTGACTTTGACCGCTTCTGCTCCCGATGGTTTGACCGGGCTAGGAGTGGGTACGGGCTGGCTTTGAGACACTTCAATGGTTTGAGGGAGTTGTTGGAGGCTAGGATTGACGGGTAGAGTGGGCAATTGAGGCACGTCCTGGGGAGGGGGTGGAGGGGGAGCAGGTAAGGGTTTAACTGGGGAGGGGGCGGGATTGGGTTTAACCGTCACTTCTGGGGGAGGAGTCGATGGAGTGGGAGTTTTCTTAATCTGTCTTGGAGTAACAATGGGATTTGCTTCTAAGGGGCTGAAAGGGTCGCGTTGACCTTCTTTGAGCTGCGCTAACCGTTCCTCAGCCGAGGTTGAAGGCGTTAATTGGGGAATTTGGGCTAGAATTGGGCGATTCTCTTTGGGCGCAACCTGCGGTGAGGGAGAAGGGGTAACGGCAACTTCTGGCTCGATCTCAACCTCTGCTTGGGAGGTATAGGGCGCACTACAGCCCACTGTCCCAAGTAAAGAAATACTGATGGCACTCCACAGAAAGCGATTCATAACTAGAACTCCCAATCTTGCTCTTCTCATATAAGAATAATAGGGAATGGGGAATAGGGAACAGGGAATGGTTAATCTCCCTATTATTAAGTTTTGTAACAATTTCCCGGATTTCGCATAAAATCGCCGTCTTTTTTCTGAGATCCCTATAGAGACCCTTATTAAATGCTCTGAAATCCCATCCAAGTAAGGATGGGATTTTTTCTACTGATTTAGGAGGTACTCCCATGTTTTTGCCGATCGCCATTTTTGCCATTATCGTCATTCTCTGGACTCAAGAGACCTTAGTGGAGAAACCGAAAGAGAAGAAAACCCCCGAAGAAAAACTCGCAGAGGCGATCGCCGATTATCTCAAAGCCGGAATAAAAATTCGCATCGATCAATCTCAAGACAAATAGGACAAACTGATGCCCCGTTCTTGCAGAAAGCTGTCCACCTGTTCGGCCGTTGGCCCGGGGGAGATCGCCCCTGCTTCTAGGGTTGTGAGTGCGCCCACGGCTGCCGCATACGTGACAATTTCCTTCACCTTCTGGGGATCTTGTAGACTAGAAATCCGGTAGCGATTGAGTTGATGAATAAAACCTGCCACAAATCCATCCCCTGCACCGGTTGTATCTTTAACGGGCACTGAAAAAGCCCCTACAGTTCCTTCTCCTTCCCCGATCGCATAATGGATAGGGCGATCGCCTGCTGTGACTACTACCCCTTCTAAATCCGGAAACCGGTCTCGGATCGCCAAAGGATCGGTCGTTTCAAACAAGACTTGGGCTTCTTCATCGCTGACTTTGACAAAATCTATTTGGGCTAACAAATCATAGATTAAAGGTTTGGCCAAATTCGGATCGGGCCAAAAAACCGGCCGCCAATTGACATCGACGACCAGTTTCAGATGATATTGATTAGCAATCTCCAACGCTTTGTGAATGGCTTCCTGGGTTTGGGGATAAGCTAACTCTAGGGTTCCCAGAACTAAATATTCAGCCTCTTTAAATAGGTCTATGGGCAAGAAAGCAGCATCAAGATAGGCATCCGCAAAGGCAGTAGTCTCCACCCCTCCGAAGCCTGCAAAATAGCGATCGCCCTTATAGGAATGAACCACATAAATCTGTCGGGTGGGGGCACTCGGATGCCGTTGAATGCCTTGGATATCCACTTGTTGTTCTTGCAGGAACTTCACCAGGCGATCGCCGGCCTCATCCGATCCTACACTGCCAATAAACGCTGATGGAGTGCCTAGCTTCACTAATCGACAGGCCACATTAGCCGGAGCGCCTCCTGGGTAGGGAGTCCAGGACTTAACCTGATCGTAGGGCAGTCCAGCTTTGTCCGCCAGACAATCGAATAAAAGTTCACCTAAGCACAGAACCTGAGCTGTATTCATAGAAAATTTTGCCGTAAGCCTAGAACCCTCAGTGTACTACTATTCCCGGTCGTTATCACCCTTATGATCCGTCCTCTAGCGGGGATCGTGGGCTGCTACTGGCGATCGGACTTATGAAGATTTTTCTAGTGCCAGGCCACGGCTCAAAAATTGATTGGCTCAATTAGAAATCAACAATACAATTGCAGAGATTGCATTGAATTATAACTTAAGTAGATATACTAGAGTATATATGCTTTCCATTAGTAGAGATCGATAATCACTATGACTGTTAGCGAATCAATGAAGTCCATGTCTCTCTCAGACCGTGAAGTTCAAGTCGTTGAACTCGTGGCCATGGGATTAGCTAACCAGGATATTGCTGAACGGTTAGAAATCAGTAAGCGCACAGTAGACAATCACATTAGCAATATTCTCAAAAAGACGAAGACCGATAATCGGGTTGAGTTGGTTCGATGGGCAATGAAATGGGGTAAAGTATGCATAGATGAGGTCAATTGTTGCACTCTACCCAACGACTCTACGGAACCAGAAGACGAATAAATGTCATCTTTACCTATGAAACCCCAATCTGCATCTGTCCTGGCTTCGACTGGGAACCAGAAGAGACGAACTCTGGCTTGGCACAAGTTACCCCTGGCGGTATACCGCGAGGTCGCCGCCCATTTGCGTCAAATTGATGGTGTGAATACGGGGCTGTATCAGCGCTCTAACTCGGAGTTTAATTATTATTTAAGCCAGGTTGGGGGCATGTGGATCGAATACCCGGAGGATCTGGGGGCTGAGGATTTGGCCCGTATGGATCAAATCTTGGCTTACTATAGCGATCGCTATGGTGTCTGGAAATCAATTGATGAAAAGTAATGGCACAACTGCAAGGTATACGAGGAACTCGCGATATTCTGCCCGATGAGGTGGCTAGGTGGCAGTGGGTGGAGGCGATCGCCCGGAAAATTCTATCTCAGGCCCGCTATCAGGAGATTCGCACGCCGATTTTTGAGCAAACGGAACTGTTTGCCAGGGGAATTGGGGAAGCGACGGATGTGGTCGGAAAGGAGATGTACACTTTTACCGATCGCGGCGATCGCTCCATTACCCTGAGACCGGAAAATACGGCTGGAGTGGTTCGCTCCTATATCGAGCATAGTCTGAGCGCTAAAGGGCTTCAGCGTCTCTGGTACATGGGGCCCATGTTTCGCTATGAACGGCCCCAAGCGGGACGACAACGGCAGTTTCATCAATTGGGGTTGGAGGCGATCGGAACTGCCGATCCGAGAGCGGATGCTGAGGCGATCGCCATTGCCACCCAAATCCTTAAATCCCTCGGCCTCAAATCCCTGAAGTTAGACCTCAATTCAGTCGGCAACCGGGAAGACCGCTTAAACTATCGTCAAGCCCTGGTTGACTATCTGACTCCCTATAAAGAAGAGTTAGATGCCGACTCTCAAGACCGTTTAACCCGTAATCCCCTACGGATTTTGGATAGCAAGGACAAGCGCACCCAAGAAATTGTCCAAGATGCACCCAGTTTATTACAGTATTTAGGCGACTTCTCCCGCAATCATTTTGAACAGGTGCAAACCCTACTGACAGATTTGGGGATTGACTATCAGATTAATCCTCGCCTAGTTAGAGGACTCGATTACTATACCCATACCGCCTTTGAGATTCAATCCGATGATTTAGGGGCCCAAGCCACCGTTTGTGGGGGCGGACGCTATGATGGCTTAGTCGCCGAATTGGGGGGCAAAGAAACCCCGGCCGTCGGTTGGGCTATGGGATTAGAGCGCTTGATGATTTTAGTCGAAAAACTGGCTCAGGTTCCCCAGTCTACCCTCGATTTTTATCTCATTTCTAGGGGAGAATTGCCCCAGCGCCAATCCTTGAAACTGGCTCAGAGATTGCGCGAAGCCGGATTTTCTGTAGAACTCGACCTGAGTGGTGCAGCATTGAAGAAACAAATGGCTCGCGGGGACAAAAGTGGGGCGATCGCTTGTTTGATTTTAGGCGATCGAGAAGCCGAAAACCAAGAAGTACAACTCAAATGGATGGCCACCAAAGAACAACAAACCCTCGAACAAACCGATCTCTTAAGCAACACCCCCTATTTACGCCAGCAACTCGATAAACACTCCTAAACTCGACCACGGAACTCCCTTAAACCCATTTTCGTCACCATTTTCTGAATAGATCAGAAGTATATACAATAATAGGCTGTAATCTTAGTCTGGTTAAGTAGAATGAAGGAGAAACAATGGAGGCTCTAAACTCAATGATACGAGAAAAACAGCACATCAGTAATGTAGGCTCAGATTCTGAATGGGATAGAGAAGAGCAAATTATCAAGAATCAAAAAGCGATGGAGATCCTTAAAGCGATGATGGATCGAAATCGTCGTAAGAAAACAACTGAAAAAGATTTAGAATTTTGGCGATTTGTTTATGAAACGATCGATAATCATCGCCCCGTTGGACAGAAGCTATTTTCTGAAAATAATGAAAATTAGATGATCGTTTTTATAGATAGTTCTATCTTGGGGGTACTTTGTAATCCTAATATTTCTTCAGAGAACGATAAATGTCAAAAATGGTTATATTCTTTACTAGCAAGAGGGTCTAGAGTCGTAACTTCATATATTTGTGATTATGAGATTAGAAGATCCTTAACACTTGCTTTGAAACAGGATCGCCAAATAAACGGATTAGAAAACCTCAATGATCTAAGTAATGTTATAGAATTCCTTGAGGTGACTAACAATGTATTGTACAGAGCAGCAGAAATTTGGTCAGAGGCTCAGTTGCAAGGACAACCGACAGCTCCTCGCCAAGCCCTAGATATTGATCTCATTATTTCTGCTCACTACCAAATCTTACAAGAAGAGTATCCCGGCCGTTATGTAGTTATTGCAACCAAAAATATTAAACATTTGAGTCGTTTTTCTACAGCAAGAGATTGGAAGGATATCAAATTATAGTACATCGCTTGTCCTGTCTCTTACACGATGTTTTATTGTTATTTGAAATAACCATAATTGTTAATTGTTCCTATGGCTCTTATTCCTCCCTACCTGATTATCTTTACCATTGCCCTAGTCATTCTCCCTTCCCTAGGGGCAATTCTCTTAAGGATGGCACTCCATTTACATCTTACCGTTCTTTCGCAAAAAGTAAGGCGATTGATTCACTGGCAACCCCTCAACCGCAAACCCGAAATCATTGAATATGTAGAACAACGGTATGCAGAATCGATTACTCGCTTAGAACAAGTTAACACTGGAGCGCTCATCGATCAAGTCTATAGTCAAGAGAAAGTTCTGTTTTTATCCTGCGATCAAATTGAGTATTTAGGGCGAATTTTGCCCAACTTGCTATTATCCGTCGGACTTCTGGGAACCTTTATTGGCATCACCTTAAATCTAACTGCCTTAAGTGAAACCATCAGTAATAGCACCGCCACAGACATTAACGCTTTATTAGAAGCGTTGCAACAACCTCTACAAGGCATGGGGATTGCCTTTTTTACTAGCTTAGTCTCCATCTTATTTAGCGCCGTCTTAACCGTCGTCAATGGACTGTTTAATACCGCGATCGCCAAAACCAAATTTGTTGATGCTCTCGAAGACTATCTAGATAATGTTTATCTACAAACCTTAGAACATAATACCCGCTTTGATCGCATGATTCAAGGGATGAATCACTCCTTTGAAGGCTTTCTTAATCGATTTGGGCAAATGGTGAGCGCCTCGGTAGAATTAGCCCTCAAAGAAAAAATGGAAGAGTTGGCAACTGAAAACCATCGCGCCGCAGAACTGGCAGAAAGAGTTTATAGTCGATTAACGGAATCCATCTTAACCATTAGCCAAAGCACAGACGAATTTAAGCAATCTGCCGATCATTTCTTAGCGGTTGCCCAACGGTTAGAAAATAGTCCCTTTCCCCAAAGTTTAGCCACAGCAACTCATAGTTTAGGGCAACTTCAGCGCGGGTTCGATCAATCGATTAATAGCTTAACAACTTCGGTGCAAACTATTGAGATTGCTGCCTTAGAATTACAAAGTTATAGTAAGCGGTTGTCTAAATTTGGCGATCAGATGAGCCAAAGTCATCTGACTTCCTTAAAGGTCATTGAAACCCAACAGCAAAGTCAACAATCTCTTGAGAATATGATTGCCCAATTGCAAGCGGGGACTCAGGGCTTTCAAATGGCAGTGAAAGCGGTCGATCAATTGCAACGGCGCACCATTGCTAAAGCGGAAGATTTAGATGAGTTGCAAACGGAACTGAAGCAAGTGGTTACGGCTTTGAATCAGGTGACTCGCGCTATTGGGCAAGGAATGGAAAATTTAGGGAGTCATGTGACGACTTCAGAATCTATTCAAGATAATATTAAACAAATGAAAGAAACCCAGACAGAGCTGCTGAGACTGCGCCGCGCCCTAGAAAGTAAATCGAATTAGGGAATAGGGAATAGGGAATAGGGAATAGGATAAATCTGGTTTGACCCATTAGCAGTGTGAATCTCTATATATCATGACTCGTCGTAAATATCGCAATATAACTACTCAAGAAGATCTGAAAATTTGGACAGCGTTTACGGATTTGATGTCCAATGCGTTTATGATCTTAACGTTGTTTTTGCTGTTAGCGTTAATTAAATCATTTTTTCTGAAATCGGTTTCTGATGCCAATGTGACGCGATCGCAAGAATTAGAGTCCCAATTAGCCAATCTGCAACTAGAGTTAGATAGCAGAACCAGCGCTGTGCAAGGGTTAGAAGGTCAGGTGGCGAATCTGCAAGATCAATTGCAACGGCGGGAAAATGTGGTGCAAAAGCTGCAAGGGGAAATCGAACGGTTAAAATCCCCTCCGGTGATTGTGTTACGAGAGTCTCAAGCGCGAAGCTTTCCCTCTGGGAGTGCTGAACTTTCTTCTGATTTCCAACAGTACATTTTAGAGGATTTAGTGACGCAAATTGAAAACTTTGCCCAAAATTATCAGGGCTATGTGGTGGAGGTGATTGGTCATACGGATGGTCAAGAAAATACGGGTAGTGTGAGTAATTTAGATGGAGTTTTAGAGGATGTGGTGGCTGGTAGTGCGTCAGTTTCTCGGCTGAATCCGGGATCGAATGCGGATTTGGGGTTGATGCGTGCGGTTGCGGTGGTGAAGGTGTTAGAAAGCAATCCCCGGTTGCAGTCGATGGGGTTACAGTTTAAGGCGTATTCTGCGGCTCAATTGTATGGGGTTTCGGGGAATTTTGCGCCGACGGATGGTCGGGATAATCCGAGTCGCAGACGCATTGAGATTCGGTTTACTCCTCCTGCGGTGGAGCGGTAGTTGCCCTCTCCCTTTCATGTCCGCTTGCGGAAAATCCCTCTCCCACGGGAGAGGGACTTTCTCCCCTTCTCCCTTCGACTTCGCTCAGGGCAGCGCCTGTGGGAGAAGGCTTGCCCTGAGCGAAGCCGAAGGGGGCTGGGGGATGAGGGCTAAATCCTGATGCTTTTTTCGGGTTTCGGTCACAATAGAGAGGGAAGCGCGTTTTTTGAGCATAGATGGAGAGAATGGACATGGTAACGACAACGACGGAATTTAAGAGTGTGTATGGGCCGGTGGTTTCTTGGCGTTATGGGCGATCGCTGGGCATAGATCCGATTGGGCAAACGTCGGTTTGTTCATTTAATTGCGTCTATTGTCAGTTGGGAGAGATTGAGATTGTGACCGAAAAGCGGGCGATTTATGTGCCGACAGAAACGATTTTGGGGGATTTACAGGGGTTTGCTCCTTGGGATGTGGATGTGGTAACGCTCAGTGGGAGTGGCGAACCGACATTAGCCTTAAATTTAGGGGAAATTTTGCAAGGCATCAAGGACATGACCCAAAGACCGACGCTGGTGCTAACGAATGGGACGCTGTTGGATGATCCGCAGGTGCAAGCGGATTTGAGATATTGCGATCGCCTTTCGCTTAAACTAGATGCTGTTACCGCCAAACCCCTCAACTGCGTCAATCGTCCCGTAGACGGCTTGGATTTAGAGCAAATGTGGCAAGGAATGCTCGATTTTCGCCAACAGTATTCTGGAGAAATTGGCGTACAAACCATGATTTTGACTCCATGGGATACTCAAACGCGCCATCAGTATATCGAGATGATGAAAGCCTTATCGCCGGTGGAAATTCAACTCAATACCCCCTCCCGTCCGAAACCCGTCAAACGGCAATTAGATGGCCGGGGAAATCATTATGATGAACGGTCTTATGAGGTGAGACGCTTAAAATGTGTGGAGCTAGAAGTATTGCAAGCCTTTGCTGAAGAAATTGAACAAGAGACTAAGATTCCCGTGCGCTATCGAGGGTAAGTTATTTTAAACAAGCTTTTGAGAAAGAGCGATCGCCTCTTCTGAGTTGGCGATCGCCCCCTCAATCTAAATTAAGAGAGTCCCACTAGCTTTTCACTCAACTCCCATAGACGTTTCGCCTTTTCCACATCACTTCCTTCGGCTGAAAGTTCCTGCGCGAACGCTTTGCGGCCTTCTTTTTGCCGGTTTCCCCAACTCCAATGGACTCCAGATTGCTGATATTCTGGCTCTGCCATCACGTCAGCAACCCGTTCTCCCGCTAATTCTTGGGAAACATAGCCACCGGTAATATTCTTTTGGAAGAGGGGGAAAATTGTCCGGAAGAGAGGATAATGGTTGCGGAATAGGGGCGTATCCGCCACACATCCCGGATAGAGCGAATTAAATACAATGTCCGTCGATTCATAATAGCGGCGATGAAGCTCACGGGTAATCAGCATATTACAAAGTTTGCTATCTTTGTACGCTTTACCTGACTTGAATTTCTTGCCATCAATCATGGAAATCGGCGCTTTAAACCCTTGTTCCAATCCTTTCATATCCCCTAAATCTGGAGGTGCAGGAATAGGAATTTTACCGCCCAATTCTTTCGTATTTGCCGTGACTGTTCCCAGGATAATCAGACGGCGATTGGAAAATTTAGACTGAATCAGATCGTCTAAGAGCAGGTTGCATAACAGAAAATGACCCAGGTGGTTCGTCGCGACACTCACCTCATAGCCATCTACCGATCGCTGGGGTTCCTTGAGTAACGGTAGATACACGGCTGCATTGCACAGCAACACATCTAGAGCGCGTTTGCTCTCATGAAAGGCATTGACAAAGTTACGCACGCTCTGTAAGTCTGCCAAATCTAAATGCATAACTGTATACGCATCCTTGGGAATTTCTAGCTCTCTAGCCGCCGCTTCTGCCTTCTCTAGGTTGCGGCAAGCCATGATAACATGCCAGTCCTCTCGCTTGGCCATCGCTTGAGTTGCATATAAGCCGACTCCAGAGGATGCGCCTGTGATGATTGCAGTTAAGTTACGTTTTTGTCCCATATGGTTGATTAAACTCGATTGACCCAAGTGTGTGAGATTCGGTCTAGACTTATTAGCATACAGCGCTTCGCGCGGTAATGGGTAATGGGAATTGGTCACAAGTTAAGGTTATAGGTGAGGGGGAGGCAAAAGGCAAAAGGCAAAAGGCAAGAGGGAAAACCTAGTCAAGAGTCCATAAATAGACTGAAATTGCATGTTTATTATGTATTTTTTCCATGATTAACCCGATCGCAAAAAACTCGCTATAATAAAATAGGGTTAGTCATTTCTTTTAATGCCATCTTGCTCTGAATCCGTTCTCAGAGAGGCCCACTGTTTAGTTAAAATTCAATTAATCTCCTCTTAACATGAGCCAAATTCTTGATTCCTTGTCTACAACCGATTCTCAGCGTTTAGTCTGTAGCTATAAAAATACCACTGAATCGATTCAAATTGCCCGAATTTCTAATATTTCCAATTGGTATTTTGAACGGGTGGTATTCCCCCAAGAATATCTATTATTTGAAGCCCCTCCATCAGCCCATTTAGAAATTTATCAAGAGGATGAGCCAGAAAGCGTCAAGTTAGTTAATGAGATAGTCTGCGATCGCCTCAGCATGAGCGAACCCGAACCCCTTTCTGTTTAAATCCGACCCCTAAAGCCGTATCATAGCGGAAGAAACTAAGGGCCCCAACCACGGATGCAAGCAAACTCGACCTTATTCCCCCCTGGCACACTCATTGAACGCATTAGCCAACAAACCCAGTATGCCTTAAAGTGTGGGGCCCTCCATCCCATTCTCACCGACTATGAGATCATCGAAGATAGCGGAATTCCCTTTTTGGTGAGAATTGTCTCTAACCTCGCCCGTAAAGAAGCCCAAAAACGCAAACAACAGGGCACTAAAGACTCTAGCAAACCGGTTAACCCATTTCTGCCCTGCGATCGCAACCTCTTCGTCAGCGACATCTCCCCCACTCACCACTGTCTGCTCAACAAATACAACGTCGTAGAGCGCCATATCCTCATCGTCACCCGTGACTTTGAATCCCAAGAAAACTGGCTCACCCTCGCCGACTTTCAAGCCTTATGGTTTGCCCTTGCGGAAATTGATGGTCTTGGATTCTACAACGGTGGCATCGATGCAGGTGCAAGTCAACCCCACAAACACTTACAACTCGTTCCCCTCCCCCTCATTCCCCAAGGCATAGCCATCCCGATCGAGACGGTATTCGACCCCAAATCATCCCAGAGCAGCCCCTATCAGAGCCATCAACTGCCCTTTCCCCATGGGATTATCTTTTTTGACCCTGAAATAGTTAACAGTCCAGAAAACGCCGCTCAGGTGACCCTGAACCACTACCACCAGCTCCTGCGGCACGTCGGACGCTTAGGAGAAGGAGACCCAGGCATTCAACAAACCGGAGCCTATAATTTACTCATTACCCGCCGATGGATGATGGTCATTCCCCGCGCTCAGGACGCTTATCACTCTATTTCCGTCAATTCCCTAGGGTTTGCCGGAGCCTTATTAGTCCGAGATGCTCAACAACTGGAACAGTTAAAACACTTAGGATTAATGAACTTATTACAGCAAGTTGCTGGATTATAAAAAGGTTATACGCGAGTGCAACCGGTGATTTCCTTAACAAGGTTAGAGTTGCTCGGTGTGGCTATTTTTCAATCCGAGTTTCCGAAGCAGCTCGAAAGTTCCTCCGGGTTCAATATGGCATTCGCTGATTTTTTCATTTCGAGTATGGGTTTGCCCTGTCGATCGCAGGGAAGCAATTGCGAGAATAACCCACGGTTGGGTACAATGAACAGTCTGTGACCTATTGAGTTGAAATGACAGACCCTTCAAAATCCTCACGTTCGGGTTGGGGAAATCTATGGCATCAACATCGGGAAAATGTAATCATTATCGCGATCGCTGTAATGATTGCTCTTGTAGTGCGGACGGCGATCGCTGAACCCCGGTTTATTCCGTCTGATTCCATGTTTCCCACCTTAGCAGTGGGCGATCGCCTTGTCATTGAAAAGGTCTCCTATCATTTCCATCCCCCCGAAACCGGTGATATCGTTGTCTTTGAACCTCCCCCTCAACTGCAAGCGCAAGGATACCGCAAAGATCAAGCCTTTATTAAACGAGTCATTGGTCAACCCGGTCAAACCGTGGAAGTTTCTGGGGGTAAAGTCTATCTGAACCAACAACCCCTTCAAGAAGATTATATTGCTGAACCGCCAGAATACCACTGGGGGCCCGAACAAGTCCCCCAAGGACAATTATTTGTCATGGGAGATAACCGCAACGATAGTAATGATTCCCATATTTGGAAGTTCTTACCCCAGAACAATATTATCGGTCGGGCTGCATTTCGCTTTTGGCCCCTCGACCGTCTAGAACTTATTCATCATTAGATCGAGTTACTACCGGAGAAATGGGTCTCAAGCCTCCCCCTTATCTTGTCTTGTAGGGGTTTCATTGAACTACAATTTGGTATGTAGGGGCGAACGGCCGTTCGCCCCTACAGATGGTCTTAAACTTGAACGGTTTTTAACCTCTGCACTGCTGACGTGACAAAAGATTGCACAAATGCGGTGCGCTGGTTCTGTTGAAAGACTTGTTTGATAATGGAGGTCAATTTATCTAGGTTTAATCCCTGTTCTGGATTAAAGTCTTGGGTTTGGAAATATTCAACTAAACTTAATCCGGCAATGCGCGTTAAATAGGCAGCGCTGATGCCTTGTACCAGTCCACCCGCAGTATAGGTGATGGCGTTGGTTTTAAGAACATGAGTAATGGTTTGGGTGGAGAGTTCGACTAAGCCGAGTTTGACGATTAGTTCACCTAGGGTTCCGGCGACTTTTTGACCTTGTTGGAGGGTGAAGGATTGGTTGGGTTGATAGATTTTGGCTAAGTCTAAAATCAGTTGACCGGTAATTGCGCCCGTTGTCAAGAGATCGAGGCTGGGAATGGGGTTAGCGAAGGCAGTGGTAGCGGCGATCCATTGGTATTGCTCGATCGCCGGCAAAGCGCGATCGCGGCGTTTCTGGTTCCAGACGGCTTGAATTTCGCCCTGTAAGGCTTCTGCTTGGCGCTGGATCGTCCCTAAAATGGGCGCACTAGAAGCGGTAGCCACTTGCGCCAAACGGGTTGTCAGGGCTTCAATTTGGGGCGCTGGCTGTTCCATCCATTCGTTTACTGTGCCATCCGGTTGGTGTTTGCGGACTTTGATCGCTTGAGGGATAGCGGCAGTTACGACTAAATCCTCTTGCTCTAGTGTGCCGGTGATGCGGCTGTTAATTTGTTGCAGAATGCTGGGAAGTTCTTGGGGTAAGTATTGATCTTGTTTATTGAAGACTAAAATAACATGGTGATGATTATTTTTGAGCCGTTCTAGGGTTTGATATTCAGAATCGGTTAAATCTCCCGAAATAACCAACAGAATCACATCACTGTTGCTCTGTTGTGCTTCAATCTGGCTTTGAGTTTCGGCGCTCGGATTCGGCGTAAACAGGGCAGGGGTTTCTACAATTTGCCAATCCTGAGAGAGGAGATTCAACAGGCTAGTTTTGCCCACATTTCTACCGCCAGTAATGGCAATATTGAGGGTTTTGCGGTTAATTTCGGCTCTGAGTTCATGCAAGCGGTTTTGCCAACTGGAAACATCAACGTCTTCTGTGGCTAATTCGGAGATCGCCCCTTCAACCTGAGTAAACGTCTGCTCCAAAGTTTCCCGGTTTACCCGTTGAGGCAGGGTTTCCACGGAAGCAGAGGCAGACTTTTGCCGCCACCACCAAATCCCACCCCAGGCGATCGCCCCCAGGGTAACCCATTCTCCCCATTCACTCACGGAACTTTGGACATTTGCCCATAACCACAGGATAGCCCCTAATCCTAAGCCACCAACTAACAGAGGACGACGTATGAGTGTTGCCATCGATATTCTCCACTAAACCCAACCAGATCTCTAGCTTAACTCGATTGGGGGGCATTGGGGGGCGATCGGGTAACCCCGTGACGATCATTCTTGATGATATAACTTAAAGCCTGATGGACGCTCGCGATCGATGATTTCCTTTACCGTTTGCCAATATTGTTCTCGGTCATGCACTTCTTCTGGGGTTGGTTCTTCTTCTATCCACTGTTTTAAGAGGGCAAGAGCCGGTTGATTTTTATCTATCTGCTCTTGAAGGGTCTGTCCTTTATGGGGCAAAACAAACCTAGATTTAGGTTTTGATATTTCTGACATAAACTCATTGTTTCTGACTGAATAAAAAAAGTAATATTTCAACAAATATCAACCATAATTAAATTATTCTCTTCCTTGTAAATACTCAACAATAAGTCTTTTAGTTGTCCTTTTCATTAGTTCACAAGTACGCTGAACCAAATCAGAATCTTTTTTTGCAGATTCTAATGTGACATGACATTGACCCGCACAGCAACCTTCAATTTCACAACCCTTGCAGAATTGATTATTGCCGGGTAAACGACTTTGAATAAGTTGCATATACAAACTGCCTTGTTCAAAACATTTCTCAAACTCTAGTGAATTCCCTACAACTGTATTGGTATGCCCACAAGTTTTTAGAGTTCCATCTACATTAAATTCAATTGTTTTACCTTCCATTGATGGGCAAAATGCATGAGGTTCAGACAGCCAAGAGTGGGACATTAAGATTCTGTAAGGAGTTTCCCAAGTGCCATAAAAATTCAATCCTTGTTGATGAGCATAACGCCGTAAGTCTATAATCTTGTTGACACAATCTTCAATCGGAATTGCTGTTGAACGAACCAGATCAAAATCCATTGAAACATCTTTTACACCCAAAGATTTTCCCAAGTCTATGACCTGTTCATCAATCAAGGCAAAATTTGTATCTGTCACCGTTACAGAAAACCCATCAATTGGATATTCAATGGATTCCAGTAAACGAATTTTGCTTAAAATCTTATCAAAAGTCCCCTGTCCCTTGGCATCAATCCTGATTAAATCGTTGGTTTCACGGAGTCCATCAAGAGAGGTAGAGATCTTAACTTTATATTTTTTGAGTGTTTCTGCTTTTTGGCAGTTTAATAAGCTTAAATTAGTATTAATTGCATAAAAGAATTGAATATCTGGTATGGATTCACAATATTCCAAAACAAACAGCAAAGTTTTCCAGTTGAGCAGAGGTTCACCATTGCCAAAATGAATTCTGACCAACGAGTTTTCACTCAATCGCACTTTTTTAATAAATTTGTCAATGCTTTCTTTCGCAGTTTCAGCACTCATGTTTAATTCTGGAGAATTTCTAGTTTCAAAATCATTATTCAAAAAGTGCATACAATGTTTACAACCAAAATTGCAAGCATTACTAATGGCTAATTCAAGTCGCTGAAGTTTATTTCCTTGTTTTAATTCAGTTAAAAAATCTTCATGCAACGCTTCTAGTAGCTCAAGCTCGTCGTTGCTCTCATATTCTAATAAATGCAAGTCGGCTAAAGTTTTAACGACTTCTTCTATATCACCTTCACAATAATCAGCAATTTCATCAAGTGTTTTAGGTTCTTGAAAAAGATGGATAAAATCAACAACAGATTCTTCTACTTCTCGTGGCTGATTAAAGAGAGCATGATAAATCAAAAAAATTCCATTACCACCATCGACAGCATGAAAGTAGCGAGACTGCTGGTAAGCTGTAGTTTCCATATTATTTATCCTTAATCTAGGTTAACAAGAAATATTTGCCCACCATAACTTTTTTGAATCCAGAAGCCATGATAGGCAAAAAATATAGCTATCTAGCTACGACGTTGGCAAGTAGCACGGTTCTTAAATAAAGAATCAGGCTTAGTCGTTTTGATTTGTTCAGGTTTAACCTGGATTTTGACCTGTTTGTTTTCAGTCATGGTGCATACCCTATTTCATAGAGATTATTAAAAATAATACCCCTTAATTTGAAAATAACTAAATACTCAAATATCCTATTCAAGCCTGAGTTTTATCAATAAATATTTCAATGACAATCGTGAAATATCGTGAGAGCCTGTATGATACTGAGTTATAATGGCGGAAACCCTTACTCTATCTTCACTCTATGGTTGTTACAGAAGTGTTACAATTTGCCGATCGCCTCGTCTTTGCTGAAACAGGAAAACACTTAGATGACATTCAAAAGGCTGTAGTCAAAGGGGTATGGGAAGGGGAAAGTTATGAAGAAATTGCTCAAGAATGCCATCGCAGTGAGAGTCGGGTGAGAGATGTGGGGTATAAGCTATGGCGAATTTTGTCAGAACGGTTAGAAGAAGATGTGAATAAATCTAATTTTCGGGCGACAATTGAAAGATGGAATATTCCAATTAATTCGTCTCAAGTAGTTGGTGTTGGAATCCATAGTCACTTTAATTTATGTCCGGAGAAATCAGAGAAACACCAAGCAACTACTACAAACAGTCAAGCAAGTCTGAACTCTCTTATAGATTTAGCACTCGCACCTGAGATTACTTACTTTGAAGGACGCAGCGAGGAACTAGAAAAACTTTCTGAGTCTATTTTCAATCAACCCACTCGTCTGATGGCAGTGTCGGGATTAAGTGGTATTGGTAAAACAACGCTGGTTAGGCAATTTATTGACTTACATTTAGATTCTTGGGATGCTGCAATCTGGAAAAGCTTGAAATTCTCCAAAGTTCTCAATCATCTACTACATGATGTTTTAGGAACTTTTAACCCAGAAATAGAAAAGAGCCTGGGGCTTGATGAACAAATTAACCAAGTTTTTGAACTATTATCGAATCAGCGATGTTTGCTAGTGCTTGATGATGTACAAAATCTATTTATTCCTGGACAATTTGCGGGACAGTATAAGCCCGAATATACAGAGTATAGAACATTTTTCCAAATGATGGCAGAAGTTTCACATCAAAGCTGTTTAATCCTGATTAGTCAAGAAAAATTTTCAGAAATGATTTCTTTGGATGCTCAGTTATACCCCATTCAATCTTTAGAACTGGGAGGGTTAAATACTGATGCTGTAGAATTTCTGCAATATCAGGGCTTACCCCCGGAAGAAAAATTACTAGACCTCAGTAATCTTTATCACGGACATCCTTTATATTTGCACTCCATCTCTAGTTTGATTAAAGAAGTCTTTTCAGGTCATGTTAATGAGTTTATTGCTGAGGAAAGTTTGATATTTACAGAAGAGATAAAATTACTTTGGAACACCTTATGGATGAGGCTATCTCCAGTAGAACAAAACATCAGTTTAGAGATGAGTCGGACAACAGCACCTCTTTCCAGGGATGATTTAAGAAATGCTTTAAACTTATCTTCTCTAGAAGTTGTGAATGGTTTGCAGTCTTTGAGTAGGCGCTATCTATTAAATTCAGTTCAGGGCGATCGACCGTCATTTACCCTAAATCCTATTTTTCAAGAATATCTCAAATTTGTAGGCTAATATGAGTAAGGAAACCGTCTCAGCCCGATCGCATATGACCCCAATTTAGAGGAGGTTGTCGAATGGAAAAACTAGAAAAGTATCGTCAAATTGTCCAAGAGGTGCAAGAGTTGGTAGATAAAGGCGTTCCCCCTTCAGATATTATTCTCGGTTTACATCCCCCATACAAACGTCCTTATACCAAGTATGGTCTTGCTTAAACTATACTGTAATGGATAGATACACAACAAGCCTATGTTACTCAACTATAATCCCAGAGCTTGCTTACCCTCTGCTGAAGATTTACCCGATTCGGATGATACTCCCGTGGATAACGAACTACAAGATTTAATTCCCAGTTTGCTCAAGGCGATGCTGGCTTTAATTTGGGCAGAACGGATGGATTGGTTTTTTGGAGTAGACATGGGAATCTATTACGATCCGAATCAACCTGCTATTGTCCCCGATGGCTTTTTGAGTGTGGGTGTACCAAGAATTATTGACTCGGATTTACGTTTCTCCTATGTGCTGTGGGAAGAGCAGAAATTGCCCACCCTGGTGTTAGAAGTGGTTTCCCATAAACGACGGAAAGAATATACTCAGAAAAAAGAAGAATATGCCCAACTGGGAATTTTATATTATGCGATCTATAATCCTTTGCGGAAAAGGAAACAGAAGCTGGAAGTCTATGAACTAAAAGCTGGTGCATATGAATTATTGTCCGGGGAACCGGTGTGGTTATCCGAGTTAAATTTAGGCATCGGTAGAGCGGAGGGAACGTATCAAGGAATAGAGAGAGAATGGCTCTATTGGTATGATGAGCAGGGAGAGCGCTATTTAACACCGGAAGAGCAAATTATTTCAGCTCAACAACAGCTATTATCAACGGAACAACAGCTATTATCGACGGAACAACGGGCATTATCGGCTCAACAGAAAGCGGAAAAACTCGCTCAAAAACTGAGGGAATTAGGTATCGATCCCGATCGCCTAGACCCATAATCGACGACCGATCGCCGATCGCACAGTATCATAGACAATAGACTCTAACCTTATCCATTCTCACTGTGACTGCGATCGCCCCTACCTCCCTCCCCGATATCTGCCCCCTGTTGCCCTTTGAGCAGCTCGAAGCCTCCCTACAACAGCGTTTTCAACAAGCTTGGCAACCTGGATCGCCCCCTCCCTCCGTGGTGTATCCTGAAACTCAAGAGCAACTGAGCGAAATCATGAAACTCTCCAAAGCCAACCAATGGCGTGTCTTACCCTGGGGAGCAGGCAGTAAAATTCATTGGGGTGGCATCGGTAAACCCGTCGATCTCCTCATCAGTACCCAACGCATTAACCAAGTTATAGAACATGCAGCCGGAGATCTCACCCTTACCGTAGAAGCGGGGATCACCTTAGCACAGGTGAATCAATTTTTAGCGACCCATAACCAGTTTTTAGCCTTCGATCCCGCCTACCCCAACCAAGCCACCATCGGCGGTATCATTGCTACGGCAGATACTGGGAGTTGGCGACATCGGTATGGCGGTGTGCGCGATCGCCTGATTGGGATCTCCTTTATCCGCAGTGATGGCGAAATAGCCAAAGCTGGGGGCAGAGTGGTTAAAAATGTGGCTGGTTATGACCTCATGAAACTCTTCACCGGCAGCTATGGCAGTTTAGGCATCATCTCCCAAGCCACCTTTCGCCTGTATCCCATTCCCCAAAGTTCCGCCACCATCATACTTTCAGGCAATCCAGAGGCGATCGCCCAAGCCACCCAAACCCTACTGAGTTCCAGTCTAACCCCCACCGCCCTCGATCTCAGACCCCAAAACGATGAAATATTGCTTGCTGCTCGGTTCCAAAGCATACCCCTAAGCGTACAAGAACAAACCCAACGGGTACTCGAACTCGGTCAAACCTTAGAATTAAGCGCCCAAATTTACGAGCAGCAAGACGAAACTCAACACTGGCAAACCTGGCAACATCAGCTCTGGGAACCCCACCCCCAAAAAGTGGTTTGCAAACTCGGCATTCGTCCCATCCAAGCCGTTAACCTGTTGTCCAAAATTCAACAGCTTGTTCAAGTGCAAAGTGAATGTGCGATCCACGCTCGAACCGGATTAGGTATACTCCGATGCAATCAAATCCGCTCAACCCAACTCCTAGAACTGCGCTCTTATCTCACCTCCCATGGCGGCTTTCTCTCCATCTTAGAAGCGCCTCCATCCCTCAAAAAAGCCATAGACATATGGGGCTATACCGGAAATGCCCTAAAAATCATGCAAACCCTCAAGCATCAATTCGATCCTGATTCCTTACTCAGTTGCGATCGCTTCATTTGATCCACTGGATTTCTATAGTATCAATTAGCAGAACCCATGTTTTTCACCTTGCACAAAAGTAACATTTTTTTGCATAATTAAAACCATATCCAGTCAATGGGTAGGGTAGGAACGGCCCATTCCCCATTCCCTATTCCCTATTCCCTATTCCCTATTCCCTATTCCCTATTCCCTCTTTTCATGACCCCCGCCAAAAACAGCAACTTCTTATCTCAAAATCCCCATCTTTCCCCTGGATTCGATCCCCAAAATCCCCCCGAACCGGAGCTAATTAACGCCTGTGTTCATTGCGGTTTTTGTCTCTCCACCTGCCCCAGTTATCGCGTTTTAGGGCAAGAAATGGACTCCCCCAGAGGACGCATTTACCTCATGGATGCCATTAACCAAGGTGAAGCCCCCTTAGCCCCCGCTACCTCCCAACATTTTGACACCTGTTTAGGCTGTTTAGCCTGTGTCAGCACCTGTCCTTCCGGCGTGCAGTATGATAAACTCATTTCTGCCACTCGCCACCAAGTCGAACGCAATATTGACCGCAATATTGGCGATCAGATTATTCGCTCCTTAATCTTCAATCTGTTTCCCTACCCCAATCGCTTAGTTCCCCTCCTTTATCCCCTCTATCTCTATCAAAAATCAGGCTTACAATCGCTGATTCGCCGCACCAATCTGCTCAAAAAAATCTCCCCTAGATTGGCCGCCATGGAATCCATATTACCCCAGATTTCCCTCGCTTCCCTGCGTCACTCCTTTGCAGATGTCATCCCCGCTCAAGGGGAAAAACGCTATCGAGTGGGGGTAATTATCGGCTGCGTACAACGGCTATTTTTTAATCCCGTCAATGCGGCAACCATTCGCGTTTTAACCGGCAATGGCTGCGAAGTCGTTATTCCTAAAAGTCAAGGCTGTTGTGGGGCACTGCCCGAACATCAGGGGCAAACCAAACCCGCCCAAGATTTAGCGCGGCAAATGATTGATTCTTTTGCTGATTTAGACCTCGATTATGTAATCATTAACGCGGCAGGATGTGGCCATACCCTGAAAGAATATGGGCATATTTTAGCCGACGATCCCAACTATCGAGACAAGGCGAAACAGTTTGTTAGTCAAGTGAAAGATATTCAAGAATTTTTAGCTATGGTGGGGTTAACGGCTCCACTTTCTCCCCTAGCTGAAGAAGAGTTGAAGATTGTTTATCAAGATGCTTGTCATCTGCTACATGGACAAAAAATCAGCGTTCAACCCCGCCAACTCCTCAAACAAATTCCTGGTGTGCAGTTAAAAGAACCGGTTGATGCTGCCTTATGTTGTGGTAGTGCGGGCGTTTATAATATGTTGCAGCCAGATGTAGCTGAAAGTTTAGGGGATCAAAAAGTGCATAATTTGCTCAATACTGGAGCTGATATAATTGCCTCCGCGAATCCAGGCTGTAGTTTACAGATCAAAAAACACCTACAGCAGCAGGGTAAGACAGTTTCGATTTTCCATCCCATCGAACTACTCGATTATTCCATGCGCTCCATTTCCCTATCCTCGCTCAATTAATCTGCCGAGCGACTCACTGGTAACCCAATTTCAAAGGTTGTACCGCTTCCTGGTTGCGATCGCAACTTTAAATAGCCTTGGTGTTTTTCCGTTACAATCTGATGGGAAATCGCCAACCCTAATCCCGTCCCTTGACCTACGGGCTTTGTGGTAAAAAATGTTTCAAAAATACGCTCTTGAATCTCCAGTGGTATACCGATCCCATTATCCGCAATTTGGATTTTAACCCATTCTGACTCATCCGGTTCCGTCAACCATTGGGTAGTAATCATAATTTCTGGTTGCCATTGCTCTGATTTTTCCCGCTCATTCAAAGCATCGATGGCATTAGTGAGCAAGTTCATGAAAACTTGGCTGAGTTGCCCAGAATAACACTCAACCAACGGCAACTCTCCGTAATTTTTCACCAAGTTAATCCCATATTTGAGTTTATTGCGTAAAATCAACAAGGTACTATCTAAACATTCATGAAGATTCGCAAGTTGGGCGTGGTTTTCACCCATATGGGAAAAGTTCCGCATTCCACCGACTAATTGATTTAAGCGCTCGGCACTCTCCTGCATACTGTCAATCAGTTCCGGCAAATCATTCTCTAAATATTCAAAATCAATATCTTCTTTTAAGTCTTCAATCGGTTCGGGATCTTCACCTGCTTCTTGCTCATAAGCCTCGACCAAATCTAGTAAATCCTGACTATAGGTTTTTAAGAACTTCACATTTCCCCATAGAGTATTCACTGGATTTCTAATTTCATGAGCTAATCCCGCCACCATTTGCCCCAAGCTGGCTAATTTCTCAGTTTGAATGAGATGAGCTTGAGTATTTTCCCGTAATAATTGGGTGGTGAGTTCATGAATTTTTGATTGAGCTAAGAGTAATTGATGCACATCCAACAAACAATACTTATGGGTGGAACACTCGATGACTAAAGGTTCATAGAGTTTTTCTGGAGGACGCTCTAAAGATCGAACGGCTGCTTCTACAATGGGTGTTTTGCCGGGTAAAACCAGGTGACCGGGGGAAAGATGATCGCCCACCTTTTGATTGGCGAGTCGATTTAAAACTCTAATTTCTCGGCGAATAAAAACTTCTAAACCATAGGGACGACTCAGTTGTTCTAAAAACCGTCTTCGGGAAATCATGCCTGCCAATTGTCCCTTATCGGTTAAGATAACGCCGGGTAGTAGGGAATGCTCTTTGAAAATTTGCGCTACAATACGCCCCGGTTGACTCACATCTACAGAGCATTCCCATAAGGATAAATCTCCTAAAGTTGAATCAATGTTGACTTCAGTGGCGTTTAGACCGGATCGAGCCACTACCTCTGTTGCTATTTCTGACACTTGTGCCACCATATTTTTGATCTGAAAAAAACTCCTCTTCTATTATAGGAAACTACAATTATAATAGACTATAAGAATTGTTGATCTAAGTCAATTTTTATCATTGACTTAAACCATATTTTACTTCTTTAACCTAAATTTAATCTAAGCGTTTATAGGTTCCGATTTGTAGAAAAATAGAGGCGCGATCGCACTCGTTCTAAACAGAACTCATCTACTAATGTCCAACCCCATTGGGAACCGATTTCCGGGCGTTTATGGGGGGTGATGACCATTAGGCGATCGCCAATGCAACTGAGCTGATAGGCTAAAGTCGGTAATCGCGATCGCTCCAACAAATGCAGGGCAAAACTACACACAATTAACCCATACTCCCGTCCCCATAGCACCCCCTGCTCAATCTCCTCAAACCGGTAACCCTCCGCTACCTGTCCCGTGCGCTCCAGATAAGCCTGCTGCGTATAGGGATCGATTCCATGGATATCCTGCCATCCCAACTCACGCAGAGCCAAAGTAACTTCACCACTGCCACAAGCTAAATCTAAAACCGGTAAACCCTCCCTAGGCATACCCACCAACCCCCGCGCCAAAACTTGCCCGACGATCGCCTCATGAGGATTACGATAGGTCGAACCATAGTGTTGGTAAAATGCCTCTACCCCCCAGGTTTCATACGCCTGACGAATGGGTAAATCATCCTCAATGGACTCAGAGTCGCTCCAATTCCAGCACATACACCTCCCCTAACTCTTGTCCTTGAATGGGAATACTTTGATGGCGCAATTGTCCACGTACTTTCACCGAATCTCCGATCGCCGGTTCCTGTACTTCTCCGGTCGTCAGAACGACCACAATTCCCGTATCATCCTCTAATTGATAGGCATAGCGATTGAGGAGGGGTATCACTTTAACCACTCTACCCTGAACATAAACGGTTTCTGAAGCCGTGGGGGAGAGACTCTCAATCGGTGTAATCGAATTGGAGGGTAAACTAAACTCAAACGGTGAAGGCGACTCTAGATTGCATCCCCACAAACTGGCCATCAACACTAGGCTAATCAATCTCGCTCCTCCCAACCCTTGGCTTGAGCATAAACTCATGGTCGAATCTACTCAAAATTACGCTTTGATTCTAACGAAAGTTGCCAGGAGCAGGAAGAAGTGGTAAGTCAAGAAAGGGATTAATGATCAATTCCCCATTACCGATTACCGATTACCAGCGCGTAGCGCGATTGATTCTGAGCATGGCAAACGATACCCCGCAAATTCTCGATGGTAAAGCAACGGCTCGCACCATCAAAGCTGGCTTAAAAGCTGAAATTGAGTCCTTACACCCGCAAATGGGTCGTCCTCCAGGGTTAGCGGTGCTACTGGTAGGAGATGACCCGGCGAGTACCATCTATGTCAGAAATAAACAAAAAGCGTGCGATCGCATTGGGATTCGTTCTTTTGGGCGCACCTTTCCCGCTTCCACCTCCCAAGAAGAACTGGAAGAGACCATTACAGCCCTCAATGAAGACTCGCGAGTGGATGGGATTTTAGTCCAACTGCCCCTACCCGATCATTTAGATGCAGTTGCCCTCTTGCATCGCATCGACCCCCGGAAAGATGTGGATGGACTACACGCCACCAACTTGGGTAAGCTGGTGCGCTCAGAAATCGGACTTCGCAGTTGCACCCCTGAAGGTGTGATGACCCTGCTTAAAGAATATGGCATTGAGATCTCTGGAAAAAACGCTGTTGTGGTGGGACGCAGTATTTTAGTCGGTAAACCTATGGCTTTAATGTTACTCGAAGCCAACGCCACGGTCACCATTGCCCATTCGCGATCGCAAAATCTCTCGGAAATTACCCGCTCTGCTGATATCCTAGTTTCTGCGGTGGGCCGACCCCAAATGATTACTTCCGAATGGGTTAAACCGGGTGCAGTGGTCATTGATGTGGGAATTAATCGGATTCCCGATAGCGAGGGCAAAGGGAAGTTAGTCGGAGATGTGGATATGACCGCCGTCAAACCTATCTGTAGCGCCATTACCCCGGTTCCCGGTGGCATTGGCCCGATGACTGTGGCCATATTATTGCAAAATACAGTATGGAGTTACCGTCAAAAGATCGCGTAAATTTAAAGATCTAACCTGATTTAATCCCCATTGAGAATGGTACGAACAAACGACATGGAATCCCCTCAATCAGCGCTCGCCTTTGATTTAAACGCTTATTTAGGCGATCGCAAGCGCCAAGTAGAAGCCGCCCTAGAGCAAGCCGTTCCCCTCCTCTATCCAGAAACTCTCTATGAGTCCATGCGCTACTCCCTCTTAGCCGGGGGTAAGCGCCTGCGTCCGATTCTCTGTCTAGCCAGTTGCGAGCTATCTGGGGGCACAATAGACATGGCGATGCCCACTGCCTGCGCTTTAGAGATGCTGCACACCATGTCTTTGATCCATGATGATTTACCCGCCATGGACAATGATGATTATCGTCGGGGTAAACTCACCAACCATAAAGTCTATGGGGATGACATCGCCATTTTAGCTGGGGATGGCCTGTTAACCTACGCTTTTGAACATATTGCCCGTCAAACCCAAGGCGTTCCCAGCGATCGCATTTTACAGGTTATTATCCAAATCACCAGCGCCGTCGGTGCAACCGGTTTAGTCGGTGGACAAGTGGTGGATCTTGAATCTGAAGGGAAATCCAATGTGGATATCTCCACCTTAAACTATATCCATACCCACAAAACCGGTGCATTACTCGAAGCTTGCGTCGTTTCTGGGGCTATCCTCGCGGGAGCATCCTCACAATTATTAGAGCGTCTGAGTCAATATGCCCAAAATATTGGCCTGGCCTTTCAGATTGTCGATGATATTCTGGATATTACCGCCACTTCTGAAGAACTGGGCAAAACCAGTGGTAAAGATGCCCAAGCCCAAAAAGTCACCTATCCCAGCCTTTGGGGAATTGAGAAATCCAAACAAGAAAGTAAGGCCTTAATTGAACAAGCTAAAGCTCAGTTAGAGGGGTATGGGGAAGCGGCGAACCCCCTATTGGCGATCGCCGACTTTATTACCGCCCGCAGTTATTAGAGAAAAGGAATGCAGGTTGTGAATGAGATTCTGGGGAACCGGATATTAATCGTCGCTTTGATTGCTTGTTTAAGTGCCCAGGTGATTAAATTAGTCGTGGATGTGATTCAACATCAAAAGCTCAATATTCGCGCTTTAGTCACCACAGGAGGAATGCCAAGCTCCCATTCTGCTCTGGTTTCCGCCCTAGCCACGGGGATCGGCATCACCAGTGGCTGGTCAAGTCCCGAATTTGCGATCGCCACCATCTTCGCCATCATCGTCATGTATGATGCCGCAGGCGTTCGCCAAGCCGCCGGAAAACAAGCCCGTATCCTCAATCAAATTATTGATGAATTATTCCAGGAAAACCCAGAATTTAATGAAGACCGACTCAAAGAACTACTCGGCCATACCCCATTTCAAGTGATTATGGGATTACTTTTAGGCGTATTCATTGCTTGGTTAGCTTGTCATTTTTGGTAAAAGGAAATGATATTAGAGCATGTTTAGAGGAACAAAGAAACCGGGTTTTGGCTGCCTCTCCATTGCAGGTGGCATCTGTGGGAAAAAACCCGGTTTCTGATGACCTCTAGATATAATAGACTATTGCCTGTACTCGTTTTTAGGACTTTGAGCATGAAAAAACGCGCCCCCCGCAACCGAACCCTAACCTGCTCAGAGAAAGAAGTATCCCTACTCAGTCAGTCTTTACTCTGTCTCGATCGTCAGACCACCCTGGATCAGATACAAGGCAAAATCATCAATCAAGATCTCTTTAGCGCTGTCGAATATCTCCCAAAAAACTCTGTCGATCTTTTAATTCTAGACCCCCCTTACAATCTTTCCAAAAACTATCATGGTCATTCATTTAAGGAGAAAAAACAAGGAGACTATCAAGACTGGTTCTCTTCTGTCCTAAATATCCTCAAACCCCTCCTTAAGCCTGCGGCAACTCTCTATGTCTGCTCTGACTGGAAAACTTCTATCTTAATTGCCCCCATCCTGGAGCAAGAGTTTTATCTTCGCAATCGTATTACCTGGGAGCGAGAAAAAGGGCGCGGATCAAAAACTAATTGGAAAAACAACACTGAAGATATTTGGTTTTGCACCGTGAGCGATGAATATACATTTAATCTGGATTCAGTGAAGCAAAAACGACGAGTCATTGCTCCCTATAGAACTAAAAATGGTCAACCCAAAGATTGGAGTGAAGAAGAGGATGGTAACTTCAGATTAACTCATCCTTCTAACCTATGGACAGATATTAGCATTCCTTTTTGGTCAATGCCTGAAAATACCGATCATCCCACCCAGAAACCAGAAAAACTAATTGCTAAACTCATTCTGGCCAGTTCCCATCCCCATGATATGGTGTTTGATCCCTTTCTAGGCAGTGGCACTTCAGCCGTTGTAGCCAAAAAGCTCAAACGCAACTTTGCGGGTATTGAATTAAATCAAAACTATTGTTGTTGGGCACTCAAGCGACTTCAATTAGCCGAAAATGACTCATCGATTCAAGGATACACAGATGGTTTTTTTTGGGAAAGAAATACATTAAATTATCAGAAAACGGAACGCAGTGGAGTGAAGCAATCTCAACCATCTCGGTAGTTTTGGCGTTTGGGCTTCGCGGACATGAAAAGCGAAGCTTGCGTGAAACGCGAAACGCGAAGCGCGAATGCTTCCCTGCGGTCGCAATGACAAGTGTTTAACCGGACTTGATATCAAATTTTGATCGTCGTGCCATGGCTGATTTGGCATTCAAAAATTTGCTATTTCCTATTACCCATTACCATCAGCAGGATTTAACTGGGGTTGAGAAGAACTTTTCTTATCCCCAATTTTTGCTCCTTCCAAGAGTTCAATCAGCAATAAATCCATTTCTTCAAATGTATAGTTTTTCTGGAGTTCTGCTTGTAACTTCAGGCGGAAATTTTCTCCCAAACGCTCTTTTAATTGCTGTTCGAGCATATCGGGTGCTTGAGTTTGTCCCTTCAGATAAGATTTTCGGGGATTAAGGGTTAATGCCTGAATGATTTGTTGTACTAATTTTTCCGCAATTTGATCGGGAAATCGGCGGACACCCGGAATTTTTTGAACTCGCTTATATAACCCTGATTTTTGCAGAGTTTTATCCACTTCATAGCGTAAGAATGCTTCTAAATCTGGGGAAACTTCCGGCAGCACATTACAAGCCGTGACTTCCCAAACTCGCCCAGTAATACTGCCAAAACTGCGCTGTTTTTGTGCGCCATTATCGACGGTAACTTCATCCTCGCTATTGCCATCAACACTCGCATCACGAGGAGTTTTAATAAATGCTTTCTGAATTAAGCCATCACTAATTTTACCTTGCAGTTGTCCAATTCCTCGGTTGACTACCACCTGAGCTAATTCTTGACCAAAGCTGGCAATAAAATTTAATCCTAAATATTTTTGTACCGGCTCCAAGTCAATTAAATCAGATTCATTGAAGCGAATGACTAAAGGAATCACGCGCAAGCCAGGAACCCAGGGTTGCAGCAAAAGTAAATCATAGGAACGAGAGCCGATCGCTATACCCAAACTAATATCTTTCTCGCGATAAAATCTGCACAAGACTTTAACGATAAAATCAATCCAGTAAATTAATAAAAAAGGAAAATCAAGCAAAATAAACCGATTGGCAAAGGCTCCCGTTCCATCTAAGTGACGATAGTACATAGACTCAACTGTAAAAAACAGTTGATTATTCATAAACTCAAAGGACTCACGCCAAGTCTCTTCCTGGAAATTCTCCAGCGACCAAAATTGATCGAAGGCTTCCTTAGACGATAAATCAGCCCACAGTAACTCTGGGGCAATAAACTGGACAACCCTAGGATCGCGAAACCAATTGAGCCGAGATTGAATGGTTTCACGGTTGCCTTGAGTTTCTTCGCTGTAGATGTGATTTTTCATGACGGATTTAATTTGATTAACTTTTCCCGATTTGTTAATCGAATTAATCGCATATTGTTCATCAATCATCCGATCCGTTAGATCTCTTAAGACCTCTAACTGTGGCTCCACTAAGGCTGAATCGGGGCCTTCAAATTCTAAAATACTTTTTAATCTGGCAACTTCTCGTACATACTCTTGACCACCTCGATCGGGTTCAATCCCTTTAATAATGTCATAATCGAGAACGGGTTCATAAAGAAGTAGTAAGGGTCGAATCTCGATATTAAACTCTGTCCAATGGCTGTCCCAACCCCTTTGGGCAATAAAATCCCGACTCCAATATTGGGCGATCGCCGCATTTAAATCCCTTAACCCCGTACTCTCGCCGATCCTTTGTTGAATCTGATGTAAATGACTATATTTGCCCAATAACCGAAATGGCGGATTTTCGACTAAAATTTCTAGACTTTGGGCTTGTACCTGGGAGAGTAAGGACTGCACCCCTGAAGACTCCAAACCCTGACTACGAATGGCCTCATTTAACCGCTCGACTAAGGCAACATACTCTTCTTGGGGTATATCTCGCCACTGAAAAACCTTCCAATTAATCCATAAATGCTGATTTCGCGATCGCACATAGGTGGCATCAAACACAATTAAGCCCACATTGAGTAAAATAATGAGGGCGATCGCTCGTTCATACCAAAGCCGTAAAGGACGTAAAGACCGGCGCATAGTCATTCCAAGTTTCCCTCTAGTGATAAAATGACAACAGATAAATGGCGGGTTGATTCCATTGATGATTTTGTCCCAAAATCAAGGTAAACCCACCCCTAAAACTCCACAATAATTGAATGTCCTCTATTTCCTGACAATCCTGGATTCATGGTAGATTCTGCCCAAACAACCCCATCCGATTCTCTCAGTTGGCCCGATTTACTGCAACAACTGATGGATAGACAGTCCCTCTCTCGCTTTCAAGCGATGAAATTGATGCAGGGATGGCTCAATGAAGAGATTCCCCCTGTTCTGTCTGGAGCCATTTTAACTGCCATTCAAGCTAAGGGAGTCGCCCCCACCGAATTAGCAGGGATGGCGCAAGTGCTGCAAGCTCAAGCTGCAAGTCCCTCGGAAGCCCTCCTACACACGGAACCGGTAATTGATACCTGTGGCACGGGGGGCGATGGTGCATCCACCTTTAATATCTCCACGGCAGTGGCGTTTGTTGCCGCAGCAGCCGGGGTAAAAGTGGCAAAACACGGAAATCGGTCAGCGTCGAGTAAAGTGGGTTCTGCGGATGTTTTGGAGGCGTTGGGCGTGAACCTGAAAGCGTCCCCCGATGCCATTTCTGCCGCCTTGGGTGAGGTGGGGATTACATTCTTGTTTGCTCCGGGTTGGCATCCGGCAATGAAGGCGGTTGTGCCGATTCGCAAAACCTTGAAAATCCGGACGGTGTTTAATTTATTAGGGCCGTTGGTGAATCCGCTTAAACCCACCGGGCAAGTGATAGGGGTTTACAATCCTAATTTAGTTCCTATTGTTGCCCAAGCTATTCAACAACTGGGAGGTGTGCAGCAAGCAGTTGTTTTACATGGAAAGGAAGGATTGGATGAAGCGGGGTTAGGAGATGAAACAATTTTCTCGACAGTCAATGAGGGTAGAGTTTATAGTTCTGATCGGGACAGATACGACATAGGTTGTTTTCGCAATTACATGACAACTTCACCCCAGAAGCTAGGACTCTCTACTGCCCCTATCTCCGAACTACGAGGCGGTGACATCGAAGAAAATACAACAATCTTGCGTAACGTTCTCCAAGGAAAGGGAACAACTGCACAGCGAGACGTAGTTGCCCTCAATGCCTCCTTTGCCCTGCAAGTCGGTGAAGTATCTCCTAGTGAAAGTGGTCCTGAATTGGTTGACAAAGCCTTGGAAATTCTCAAGAGTGGTGCAGCGTGGGATAAATTGCAGGAGTTGGTAAACTTCCTGAAAGAGGCTTAAGGGCGGCTTTGCATGATGAGGTAGAGCCATTACCTACTTTTTAATGTTTAATTTTTAATGGATAACAGGTGTAACATGGCATCCACCAGGCGATCGCGCTCCATGGGCATAATTTCTTTACCCTGGAGCATCTCCTGCACAATCATATAGTGTACTAATGCCCCGATCCAAATGCGGGCGGTGGCTTCTGGATCGGGTAAATCAAGCTCCTTAAAACTCGATAATTGGCGCGTTAGGGTTTCAATTCCCGGTTTGGCTAAGTGTAGGGCGAAGGTTTGGGCTAACTCCGGAAAGCGCCCAGATTCGGCAATCATGAGGCGGATAAAGGCTTGATAGTCGCTGTCGTGGATTAGATTGTCGAGCATCGTATGGGCCATATGTTCTAACACTTCCCGTAAGTTATGGCTGGGGAGCTGCTCAGGAGAGATGAATAAACGAGCAAATTTCTGTTGCGCTAACCGTTGCACGAGGGCCGAAAATAATCCCTGTTTATCGCCAAAATGACTGTATACTGTGGCTTTCGAGACTCCTGCCGTTGCTGCTACCCGATCCATGCTCGTGCCCGCATAGCCATTGACTAAAAATTCTTGCATGGCTCCGTTGAGAATCTGCTCGGCTTTGTCGGATAAGGGTTTGGCCGGGGTGGAGTCGGTGGACATGATGGGAATTTCCTCCAAATTGGGGATCTAGGACTTGATTATACTACTCCGTTTAGTCTATACTAAATTCAGGCTAAACTAAACCGTTTAATCTAGGAGTTCGGATCATGGTACGAGCAGAAATGGGTACAGAATGGACAAAATCTCGGAAATTCGCTCTCTTGACGACTACCCTTCTCGCCGTTGGGAGCGTCGCTGGGTATGCCTTAGTCTCGCAAAAATCGTTTATATCCCAACCTGAACCGGTTGCCACCCCGATCGCCGCTACTCCAGAACTGCAAACCGTAACCGCCGTGGGTTGGCTCGAACCCAAGGGCGAAGTGATCCAACTTTCAGCATCCGAAGCCGCCCAAAGCAGCCGGGTTGCCGAACTGCTGGTAGAAGAAGGAGACTGGGTAAATCTTGGGGATGCGATCGCCATTTTAGATAGCCGCGATCGCCTGCAAGCCGCCCTAGAGAGAGCTGAAGCCCAAGTCCAAGTCGCCGAAGCGGGACTCGCGCAAGTCCAAGCGGGAGCCAAAACCGGCGATATTAGCGCTGCTTCCGCCCGGTTTAGCCGTACTCAAGCGGAGCTTGAAGGACAAGTCAGTACCCAACGGGCGGCGATCGCCACCTTAGAAGCCCAACTCCAAGGCGAAAAACAAGCCCAACAAGCCACCCTTAACCGCATCAGCGCCGAACTCAAAGACGCTGAAACCAACTGCCAGCGCTACCAAAGCCTACACGCTGATGGAGCCGTATCCGCCCAAGATCGCGATCGTATCTGTCTCCAAGCCGACACCACCCAACAACGGCTTCAAGAAGCGACAGCCAACCTCAACCGCATCGTCACCAGTCGCACCGAACAAATCAACGAAGCGCAAGCCAACCTCAACCGCACCATCAACACCGTCGAACGACAAATCGAAGAATCCCAAGCCAGTCTCCAAGCCATCTCCGAAGTCCGTCCCGTAGACATCCAACTCGCCCAAGCCGAACTCAGCAGCGCCCAAGCCGCCGTTCGCCAAGCCCAAGCCGACTTAGAACTCGCCTATGTGAAAGCGCCCCAAGCAGGGCGAGTGATTGAAATTCACACCCATCCCGGCGAAATGATTAACCCCCAAGGCATCATCGAACTCGGACAAACCCAACAAATGAGAGTAATTGCCGAAGTTTATGATAGCGATGTCGTCAAAATTCGCCCAGGACAAACCGTTAACGTCACCAGCGACGCATTGCCCGAAACCCTACAAGGAAGGGTTGAAAAAATCGGCTTAAAAGTGAAACAACAAAGCGCCCTAGAAATCAACCCGACTCAAAATGTCGATGCCAGAGTTGTTGAAGTGGAAATTGCTTTAGATTCAGCTTCAAGTGAGTTAGCCGCCGGTTTGAGTAACTTGCAGGTTTTGGTTGAGATTGAACTTTAATATGACATTTTCAAAAAAAACCGAGTCCCATCGGGCTTGTGGGCTAGGGGGAAGGAGAGAACATCAGGTGAAACTGACTCAAATCCAGATCAATTAAAATAATGTAGTAAAAACGCTTGCAGGTGCGACACTTGTGAGTGTTTCTAGTTCCTTATCTGTAACTTGTTCCATGAAATCTCTGGTCGTCGCTACGGGCAACCCCGGTAAATTAGAAGAAATCAAAGCCTATTTTGTGGGGTTCGATATCCACTTTCTGCCCAAACCCCCAGAATTAGAGGTTGAAGAAACGGGGGATACCTTTGTAGAAAATGCTGGCTTAAAAGCCTCAGAAGTGGCTCAAGCCACGGGAGAATGGGCGATCGCCGATGACTCTGGACTCGCCATTGATGCACTTAACGGCGCTCCAGGCATTTATTCCGCTCGTTATGGCAATACCGATACCGAACGAATTGAGCGAGTTCTCAAGGAATTAGCGGATGAAGAGAACCGCCGCGCTCACTTCGTTTGTGCGATCGCCCTTGCCGATCCCTCTGGCAACATCGCCCTCAGTAGCGAAGGTATTTGTCCCGGTGAAATTCTCCATGCTCCTAGGGGGAATGCTGGATTTGGCTATGATCCGATCTTCTATCTTCCCCAACATCAACGTACCTTCGCCGAATTTACCCCAGAGATGAAACATCATCTTTCCCATCGGGGAGAAGCCTTTAAGGTCTTTTTACCCCAATTTCAACAGCTATGGCAGTGACAACTCCCGACGCTCACCTTCGGTAGAGCGCGGGGCTTCCCGTCGTCTAGCTAAACAACACTCAAGCGCTCAGAGTCATTTCCCTGAGCGCCATAGCTGGCAATTGCGAGTCATCGAGCGGCGAACATCTGGCTGAGGAGAAACTCAGGCTGGGAGCTACCCATAAGAGCCTTCACAGAGTCAGCATCAGTGATAACTGTCCACTGCTGTCATCAACCCACTGCAATCACCCTCTTAGATTGCCTCGTAGTCAGACTCTCCGGTTCTAATGCGAACCACCCTTTCCACAGGAGAAATAAAGATTTTCCCATCTCCAATTTCGCCTGTACGAGCAGCACCGATAATTTTCTCGACAACTAGATCGACTTGATTATCATCCACCACTACTTTCAGCAAGAGTTTTTGCAAAAACTCAACCGTGTATTCAGAACCCCGATATCGTTCCGTTTGACCCTTCTGCCGTCCGAAACCTCGGACTTCAGAAACCGTCATCCCCACAATACCGGCATTGACTAAGGCAATCTTCACTTCATCCAGTTTGAACGGACGGATAATTGCTTCAATTTTCTTCAAGGTTTTAACTCCTTAAGGGTTCGTTAATCAAATAGACTCGACTAGGACTGCATTTTACTATCACCCGTTGGCAATAGAATTTTGTTACATGCTTTACGAAATTTACTTTGGATTGCCTTCTCCAATCAAGGGGCGCACAATAAGAAAGCTGGCTGTTCCTGCCATAGCCGCAATGACAAAGATGGCGATCGCCAAACCAATACCATTGAGGTCAGAGGAACGTTCTGGGGCGCTAGGATGGGGATAGGGGCGTTGTTGCTCTTCGCTAAATAACGGTAAATCCTCTGGAGAAGGGGGTAAATCGACCGGCGGATCGCTATCGTCCGATTCGGGGGCAGCAGCCGGGGGGTTCTCCACCCTCGATTCTGGCGTAAACGTTGGTTCTGAAGTTAACGGTTCTGGCCCAGCTTGGCGAGGCGGGGAAGGCGGCGCAACCGCTATACTGGGTTCATAGGCATGGGCAATCTGTTGTAGGCGTACCACTGAGCGCACCAACTGCTCAATTTCCCCCCGCAACTGTTGATTTTGCTGAACCAGTTGCTGATTCTGCTGTCGTAGACTCTCCAGCATGACTTGCTTTTCTTTCACCTCACTGGCTAAATCCCGATACACTGAAATCGGTACAGAAGGCGAATACTTCTGAGAGGGAGTGGCCGTTTCATTTGCTGTTTGGCTCTTCGTCGGTTCAGAAGGCGTTGCCTGCTTCCGAGGAGGTGGCGTATAAGGTAAAGAAGTCATAAGCTTTTACCGAAGGTCGTATTTGTTATTAGAGCAATAATCGGTTGGATTCGTCAAGAACGCAGGCTTAAAATACAGTCTAGAAAAATTTGCCCCCTATTTTTGCCGATTTTTTTCTCTCTTTTCGTGCCACTATGACTTGTCAGACTTACTTAAATCTTCTTCTCTCCCGCCGGGACTATAGCGTTAAAGAGCTGGAAAAGAAGGCCCAAGATAAGGGCTTTTCTCTTGAGGAAATTACGGAGGCGATCGCCCACTTACAGGATTTAGGCTATCAATCAGATCGACGATTAGCCAGCAACTTGATTGAAGGCGGCAAAGGCAAATACGGAAAAGCCGGCATTCGTCGTAAATGTTTAAACAAAGGGATTTCCCCGGAGACCTTTGAACAAGTTTGGCATCAGCAACCCGAACCTCCAGACAATTTAGCCGAAACTCAAGCCTTACAAGCCAAAGTGGAACGCAAGTATAAAATCACTGATTGGACTGACCTCGATCGCCAAACCCAAGCTAAGGTGTATCGTTATCTGCAATATCGCGGGTTTAACGCCACTGAAGTTTTGGATTACTGGCGATCGCCCTCCAGTCATGATTAACCATTTGATGTTATAATCGATCCCAGAATAAAGGTTTGAGAGTCCTGGGGGTCAAGATCCTTGGGGCTTTTTTTTAGGGGAAATAGAAAAATTAACGTCCAGCAATTCGCGATTGAGACATGGCCAATAAAATAATACCGGGATCGACCCATTGACCAGCATATTTCAAGCCCCAATGCAAATGGGGGCCACTCGTGCGTCCCGTCATCCCCACTCTACCAATGCGATCGCCCGCACTCACCATCTGACCTTCCCAAAGAACAATACCACTCCCCTGATCGATTAAATAGGGACGGCCTTGATGGGTTCCCACCCGTCCCTTCACATGGCAATAAATATGCTCCCAATATCCCGACTCAATCACAATACCCGTACCACAGCGATTATCCTCCCACACTTCCACCACTCGCCCTGTCCACCAACTGCGAATATAACTGCCATAGGGAGCCGCCAAATCTAAACCATAGTGATATCCTCCAGAACGGGGGCCAAACCGGGACGTATACTTAACAAAATTCTCCACCGGAAACCAGGCACTATCCCAACCGCTCATGGTCGCCATAGGCACAGATTGCATCACCTGCCCTCGCTCGATCTCCATACCTTGAGTCGGCAACCCCGTTGCACTCAACCCCAAAGTCAAACCTAAGCCTAACACGGCTTTCCAGAACCCTAATCCCAGTTTATGTGCTACCATAATTCCCCTCTGCGATCGCTATTGATAATGGACTTAAAAATCTATGTTTAGACCCTTCTCATGGCTGTTGCCATCATCCGGATATCCCAGATTATGGCTTAAGTTAGTCTAGATTTGAGAAAAAATCTAAAATCTAGACTGCCATAACCCATTCAATGCGATACCGTAAAGGATTGTTGTACGCAGATTACATGATTATCAATGGAACCTGATTCATTGCCCACAGAGATCATCCTCACCCATTCCCGTCAGCCCCTGGGCAAAATTCAACTCGACTGGACTCCACAACCGGGAAACTATCTTCATCTTGAAGGCAAAACCTATACCGTTCTAGAACGTCGTCATCGCTATACCCTCAAATCGGGCAAATATCGCTTACATAAAATTGCCCTCTATGTTCAACCCTCATCCCCTCCCAGCGAACAAAGTTTAGTCAATGGGCGGTGGATTATTGGCGATAGTCGTTGTCGCTTTAATGCCTTATCTGAATTAATTCGTTGTGCCGTCTATCCACAAGGCCCCTGTTCTAGCTGTAGATTCTATGAACAGCGCAGTCCTGATACTTAGAAACATCATTCATCGCTCTAATAATCGGGATCGTGATCTTCGGGATAATGATATTTATGCCAATGACGGGCAATATCAACCCGACGACAAATCCAAACCCGCTCTCGTTGTTGCACATAATCTAAAAAACGCCCTAAAGCCGCCGCTCGTCCCGGTCTTCCAGCTAATCGACAATGGAGACCAATACTGAGCATTTTCGGACTGTCTTCGCCTTCTGCGTACAACAGATCGAAGGCATCTCGTAGATAAGTAAAAAATTGATCCCCACTATTAAACCCTTGGTAAGTAGCAAACCGCATATCATTGGTATCTAGAGTATAAGGAATCACTAAATGGGGTGCGCCATACTCCATAATCCAGTAGGGTAAATCATCGGCATAACTATCAGCATCATACAAAAAACCCCCCGCTTCTACCACCAATTTACGAGTCTGGGGACTCACTCGACCCGTATACCATCCCAAGGGACGAGATCCGGTAACTTGTGTATGAATATCTATGGCTTTCTGGATATGTTCTCGCTCGATTTCCTCACTGATATGTTGATAGTCAATCCATCGATAACCATGGGATGCGATCTCCCAGTCTGCTTGTTTCATGGCAGCCACAGCTTCCCGATTGCGCTCTAAGGCCATCGCCACCCCATAGACGGTAACGGGGATTCCTCGTTGGGTAAACAGGCGATAGAGCCGCCAAAATCCTGCTCTGCTGCCATATTCATAAATTGATTCCATATTCATATCGCGAACTCCGTAGAGTGGAGTCGCTCCAATGGTTTCTGAGAGAAACGATTCAGAATGGGAATCGCCATGAAGAATACAGTTTTCTCCACCTTCTTCGTAATTAATCACAAATTGAATTGCAATTTGTGCTTGGTTTGGCCATCGAGGATCGGGAGGATTTTGGCCATACCCAACAAATTCACGATGAGATTGAGGCAGCATAACTCAAGTCCAATTTTTTTATTCGATTTCTAAGGTTAACGAAGGCATTAACCGTTGTAAGTTTTTTAGAGATTTTCCTTGCCAAGGAATACTTTTTGATCCTTTGACCACCATGTTGATCTCTTTTTTCTGACGTATTTTAATGACAAACTTAGAGAGCATACTGATCCCTGAACTATTCAGAAATTCCAATTCAAGGAGATTTAACGTGATCACGGGAGGTTCTTGGTTCGCAATCGTTTCTAATATATTAACAATCGGGGCATATTCCTCCATACCACTCAAACGCAGAGATCCTTGAAAACTAATGGTTGTCGTGTCTTCATCATAGTCTACTGTATATTCTTCCGTTTTAATGCTTTCAATGGGTTCAGTAGTCATTCATTTATTCTCCTTGATGTTTCGATATATGATGGCTGCTGTATGGTCTTCAACAGGACTAAAAATGATCGATGATAAAACTGTTTAAATGGGCAGTTGTACCATAGTTGTTACTTTAATTACTCCTGGATACTCTGGAACGGTTTCAAATTTCCATCCGAGTTTAGCTAAATAGTCGTTGAGCATGGTCAACAGTCCTAACCCTGAATTGGTATTCCCCTCTTCTTTAACACTGTTTTCCAGTTGTTCAACGTACAGAGTATCGGGATCAACTTGTTCTATTTTACGCAAGAATTTTTTAAATTGATCGACACGGCTAGGGGGAATACTATTGGAGGTGATGAATAGGATTTCATCGGATCGGACTTGAAGGCGAATGCTGATGGGAAATTCTGAAGTTTCATCATTAAATTTCATGGCGTTTTCTAGTAACTCGTTGGCAATGTAGCTGACAGCACTTTTGACTTCCGCTTGTTGTTGTTCTGTAATATCATCTTTAGCGGGGAAAAAGGTGGTCAGGTAGTCAGCTAGAAAGTCGGCTGATAAGCCATTGTTGCGCCAACGCTGTTTTAAGGGAACAGAGCTGGGTGAAAATCCAATAATTAAGTATTCTGGACTTTCCGGTAAGTTATCGATGTAGTCACCAAAAATTTCTGCCATGTTGGAGTTCACCTTTGACCATTTTTATCACTCTACTGGGTTAATATCAATGTATAGATCGTAACTTTTTTTCCTCAACTCTAGGATATGTGAGATAGCACTTGTTCATTGTACTATGGATATTTCGGTTGAGATCGGGTAATTTAAGGGGCGAGGATAACGCGATCGCGTCCTTGGTTTTTGGCTTGGTACAAGGCCATATCAGCCGCTTTCAT
Source organism: Roseofilum capinflatum BLCC-M114 (assembly GCF_030068505.1). Lineage (NCBI taxonomy): Bacteria > Bacillati > Cyanobacteriota > Cyanophyceae > Desertifilales > Desertifilaceae > Roseofilum > Roseofilum capinflatum. The sequence continues at coordinate 22,152 of NZ_JAQOSO010000079.1, read as the reverse complement.
CAATTTTGAAGGGGTTGAACCATGAAGAGGATAGGACGCAACCCCTAGGGAGATAGTCACAGGAGCTAACAGTTGTCCTTGATGGTGAAGTTCCAGAGCTTTAACCCCTTGACGCACTTGTTCGGCCAATTGGGCGGTTTCCTCTAGATGGCGATGAGGTAGGATCAGGGTTAATTCTTCTCCACCATAACGAAAGGCAATACCGATCTGTTTCACTTGCTCCTGTAAGCATTCACTCACTGCTTGTAGCACGGTATCCCCTGCGTCATGGCCAAAAGTATCATTAAACACCTTAAAATAGTCAATGTCAATCATCACTAGCCCTAAGCAGGAGTGATTCCGGCGAGCATGATCGAGTTCTCGTTCTAGGACTTCTTCGAGGTAGTGACGATTATATAATTGAGTTAAGCTATCATGAATGCTTTCCTTATGGCTTTGTTCTTCAATAAAATCTCCATGTTCGGTAATGGTCTCTAAAATAATTTCTAAATCTTCTTTATCTCTAGAAACCATTTCCAAAAGACGCTGAAGTTCGATTTTTGAGCGTTCGAGTTCTTTTTCTATTTGCTTGCGCTCTAAAATTTCTGCTCGCAGTTGCCGATTCGTTTCATGGAGAAAAGCTTCTACTGTATCCGAATGATCGATGGTATTTTCTAGAATAATTTCTAAATCATATTTTTCTTGTTTAAGAAGGGCAATTTCTTGACGCAACTGTTCAATCTCTTGTTGATATTGACTGAGAGATTGAGAAGAAACATCCATAGCCGTAAACGTTCTAGAATAGGACAGAGCAGATTCAACACTTCTGGATTCAAGACTCATAGACTCTATTGTATCAGTATGAAGGTTATCGTTGTTTTAACACCAATAAGGTGATATCGTCATAGATTTTCTGCTGGTCAATATGACGCAAGATGTCGTTGATGATATCTTGTCGAATGGCTTCGGCGGACTTTTGCCAATTTTGACTGAGAACTTCGCACAGACGATGTACTCCATAGTGTACTCCATCTGCATTCTCCGCTTCCGTTACGCCATCCGTATAAAGAACGACTATATCTCCGGGATTGAGGTGGATTTTTTCCTCGGAGATAAAGGAGGAAATATCAGAATCCAAACCAATGGGGAACCCTAGATCTATCGTATCGATGCGTTCAATGATGCCTCCTGCACGCACAAGAATCAGCTCTTCATGTTGACCACTGAGCTTTAAGATTCCTTCATGATAATCCAGGATCATAAACGTTAAGTTTTTATCTGTTTTCATGCGCTCAACATTATTATAAATGGTGCGATTGAGGGCATCTAGAAATTTAACGGGATCGGTTTCGTTGTTTGCAAGTAGGGCGCGGACGGCGGCTTGTACCATAATCATGACTACGCCGCTTTCTAAACCATGACCCGTCACATCACCAATCCCAATTTTGATGCGTCCATCCTGTTCGAGAACATCGTAATAATCGCCACCGACTTCGGCGGCAGGTTCCATATATCCGGCAATTTCTAAACCGAGAACTTTACTGAGTTCTTCGGGTTTAGGCAAAATCATTTGTTGAAGTTTGCGAGTGACTTCTAATTCGGCTCCCATCCGTAAATTTTCTTCTTGTAGGCGCTGATTGAGGGCGGTAATGGCTTGATTGGCTTGGGCGAGTTGGACGGTGCGTTGCTCAACTTTGGCTTCGAGGGTTTCAAAGGAGGCTTTGAGTTGGCGGCTCATACGGTTGAAGGTTTGGGCTAAGATGCCGACTTCATCTTGACTATGGACTTCAACCAGGGTGTCCCGATCGCCTTGGGCAATGCGCTCGACTGCTTCTACTAATTCAGCAATGGGGGCGGTAAGATGGCGAGCTAAGATCCATCCGAGCAGCAGCGCGAGGGGGAGGGTGATTAAAAAGGTGATGGAGGCGATCGCCCGCGCTCGATATTCGCTCTCTCTAACCGGTGTGGCATCGAGTTCAATGGCTAAGATCCCGTCAGGGCGACCAATAGAGTTGATAATGGGGGCGTAGCCATAAACCACCAATTCTCCTTGAGCATTGATCGAAAACTGGCTTTCTACTGTGGGGTCTTGAATATTTTCTAGCCCGTTTGCTAAGAGGGGAGTGATGGGGGTTAGGGTTGTACCTACGGTGCGGATAGACGCGGGAGGGGGCGCGTAATCCATGATCACGGTGATTTCCCCTTCCTGGGTTTCCCGAAGCGTATAGATCCGCTTGATGGAGTCGCTCATCGCTTGAATATCCTGGAGTCGCTCTTGGGTAATTTGGTAATAGGAGCTGACGCGATCGCTAGGAGTAACAATCAGAGCATGAAAATCACTATCAATCTGGGGAACCGAGAGAGCAATAATATCCCGCAAACGCTCCTTAATCCCTTGTCGTTGGGCCCTTTGAAATTGGAGATACAAACTGAACGTCAGCGAACCGGCGACTAAAGTAATCAGCAGAGAATAGGCTGCTGTCAACTTGGCGCTTAAACTCCAATTTTGAATCACCTTAGACCATCGACTGATAGAAACTGACACAATTTGCCCTCCTCTGTGGAACCCCCCAACAGCTATTTAACCCCAATCGTGGCTTGATAAGCTTGCCTTTGTGCATCTCTACCCACTTCATCAGTAATCCTTTCCCAGCCTTGTTCAATTTCTTCTATGGCTTGTTCTGTAGTGATTTCCTCCCTGAGATAAGCCGCCAACACCCGATCTAAAACCTCCTGTTGATAGCGGTTATTGTAAGGAACCCGCAAATCTAAAACCACATTGCCACTACTCAAGCTTAATCCAATAGCACCTAAATATTTCTGAGCCGTTTCTTCACTCATTCCCGCTTCTAGCCACAGCTCTTTCTGGGAGTATTGGGACAAGCGATAGGGATTAAATCCAGTTCCCCCAATAGTGACATCCACATTCGCTTGTGCCGGTTGACTCATATAGGATAAGAAACCATAGGCTGCTTCTTTATGGCGCTCATCACTGGCAGCATTGACGGCTCCTGACCATCCGCCAAAGGCAGCATAGGGAGCATGGTTAATGCCATTAATTGCATAGGGACAAGTCACTTTATCACAAGGGACTAATTCTCCCGTTTCCCGGTCTAGAACTTCCCGCGAACCGGGAGTAATATCTGCACCCACTTTATCCATGACTATCAAGTTGCCAAACTGGGCACAGCCGAAACCTCAGAAGGTCAAGAAGTTTTTGTCTCCGGTTGGCCAGGTGTCGGAAGTGTTGGTCAGCGAGCCGGAGGAGTCACTCGTCAGTTTACAGATGGTCGAATTTCTGAATTCCACCTTTTCTGTCACTCTCCGAGAATGAAGATAGAATAAAATAGAGTATCAATAGCTAAAAGCGAGATAGAGCAATGGATGTAGAGTTACAGATCTTAAAACATTTGCCCAGATCTCCAGAAACTACAGTTTCGGTTGTCGATCAATATTGTGACTCTTATCAAGAGATGTTTGGTGATGTGAGAAGTTATGAATATTTTAAATACTTGCATTTAGGTTGGTTTGAATAGTATCTTGAATAATTTTCGTTTACTGATTCAGCCGACCCTTCTGTTCTGGTCAATTGTTCCGTGGTTAGATGTGGTTCCGAGTTCTTATTTATTACGAGGATTTAATAAATTGATTAACGGTGTTAATCAATTTGAATCCTTTTATCCTTCCGGATAATTGGCAGATTTGCTATTCATTGAACTCGGAAAGTGACAGAAGAGGGAGGTAACCTTCGTAAACCCGTCCAACCGGATGTCGATACCATGATTTCCGGTGGGTTATTGGTGGGGTGGGGCGGGTTTACGTTATTGATTTGTGGGTATCCTAGATTTGAGTATAACCCGCCCCTACAGGATAATGGCGTAGGCGAACAAAACGGCAAACATCGCCCCCAATGCGGTGTTGATGATGTTCACCCGTTCGTTGGTTAGCCAACTCATTTCGCTCTGTAGGGTGGCTCCAATCAGGCTTTCGATGTTTGTGGCTAAAAATGCCGCTACTAGGCAGTAAAGGACACCTAGGGGGCTGATCAGACCCACAAACCAACCGACTAGGGCAAGGGCGATCGCCCCCACCATCCCGGCTAAAGTTCCCTCTAAGCTCACCGCTCCCTCGGTTCCCCGCGCTACCGGTTGCAAGGTGGTAATCAGAAAGGTGCGTTTTCCGTAGGCTTTACCGACCTCGGAAGCGCAAGTATCGGACAATTTGGTGCTAAAACTGGCTACATAGGCTAAACCTAACCAGGGAATGAGTTCATCCGGGCCCCCTTGAACCTGAATCAACAATACTCCCACAGCACAAACTGCACCCACTAGAGCAGACCCCCAAACATTTTCCGGCCCCCTTGCACCTGAGCGTTTTTCGGCAATTCCTTCAGCTTCTTTTTCGGCTAACCCGATGCGAGTAACTCCTGAACCGACCAAGAAATAAAACCCGACCACCGCATAACCGGGCCATCCCAGGGTTCCCCAGACGAGTACCCCCAAAATCCAAGCATGAATCACTCCTGCCAGGGTTAACAATTTTTTCGGCGCTAATGCCACAATGGTTAATAAGACCGTATTCAGAATTACGGCAATCATCCAGGGATTGGTGAAGATGGTTAAATCAGTCATTGAGGATAAGGCTTAGATTATGGACAGCGTGTTATTTCATCTGGCGTTCCCGGTGCAAAATCTGGAAGAGACCAAAGCCTTTTATGTGGAGGGTTTGGGCTGCCAAATGGGTCGAGAATCGCGCCATGCTCTTATTTTAAGCTTGTATGGCCATCAGTTGGTGGCCCATGTCACGGATGAACCCTTAACCCCACAAACTGGGATTTATCCCCGTCATTTTGGCTTGGTGTTTCCCCAAAAGTCGGATTGGGATGAGCTGTTGCAGCGATCGCAAGATCGGAGTTTGCGCTTCTTTCAACAGCCTAAACAACGGTTTCCAGGCCAATTAACCGAACATTTTACCTTTTTCTTAGCCGATCCCTTTGAGAATTACCTAGAATTCAAGCATTATTGCCACCCAGAGGCAATTTTTGGAGCGCAGGAAGTGACTGCTGTAGGCGATCGCCCTTAATAGCGCTTCTAATAGCGCTTCGCACGGCAGAAGGATAATCGGGTGACCCTATCTATCCTAAAAATCAAAGTAAATATAGGGCAATGCCCCTTGAGGAGCGAGTAACCAAACCAAATATAAACTGACGGGAATCAACACTAATTTAATCGGCCAATTGAGCTGTAGTTTTAAGCGTCGCTGCAATAAAAACAGGAGGGTCATCACACCCACAAGGGCACATAACACCCAGGTAAACTGTAGGCGATCGATGCCCAAAGTATCCAGATAAATTTTCTGGGTAAATTGGGGGTCAGCCTCTTTACCGAATAAGTTGGAGATGGTAAACCAGGAGTCTTTTAAGTTGGGCAGACGGAAAAAAATCCAGGCAGTGAATACCATCATTTGCGTCGTTCCCCAACCCAAGAGCGTACCGGGTAAACTCTGCCAAAAGGCGGTTAAGACAGAACTGTGTTTTGACCAACCATCTATCAAACGATGGACAACCAAGGCTAATCCATGGTAAACCCCCCAGACGATAAAGCCCCAAGCTGCACCATGCCAAATTCCGGCGATGAACATCACCATGAGCAAATTGAAACAGGTTCTGAAGAGTCCTAAACGGGAGCCTCCCAAGGGAAAATAGAGATAATTTCTTAGCCAATTTCCCAGGGTCATGTGCCAGCGTCGCCAGAAGTCAGCAATGCTGGTGGTGAAGTAGGGGTCTTCAAAGTTTTCGGGTAGATTTAGGCCAAGTAAAATGGCACTGCCGCGCACAATATCGACATAACCACTAAAGTCTAAATAGAGTTGCAGTCCATAGGCGAGGGTGGCTAACCATAAATCCCAACTTCCGGCGCGGACTAAATGAGTGAAACTGAGGTCTACAATCATACCCAACCGGTCAGCAATTAGGGCTTTTTTGGTGGCTCCTAATGCAATCAGCCATAAGCCTTCGGTGAACATTTCGATGGTGGGAAATTGGGGGTTTCTCAGTTGGGTGGTGAGTTGGTGGTAAAGGGTGATCGGGCCGGAAATGAGTTTGGGGAAAAAGAGTTTATAGGCGGCAAATTTGGTAAAACTTTTGGCTGCGGGTGCGCCTCGGTAGACATCGACTAAATAAGCGATCGCCTCAAAACAGAAGAAACTCAGGCCCAAGGGGGCGATCACATTATTGCTCACCCAGTCCGCAGAAGCAGTCGCTGTGGGGAGTTGCCAGATCTGGCCGACGGAACTGAGGACAAAGGGAATATACTTAAACCCGAATAACAGGAAGACGTTTAAGATGATTCCAGCCACTAAAATGAAAAAGCGCCGTTGATTCCAACCCGTTTGGGCAAACTGCCATTCTTGGTTCGAGAGCTGCCAGTCTTGGGCGTGGGAACCTTGTACAGTGTCGGGAACTAGGACATTACCTAAACTGTAGTTCACCCAAGTCATGGCTAGGAGCAGGGGGATATATTGGGGTTGCCAAGAGGCGTAAAAGAGCAATGAGGCGATCGCCAGCAACAGAAACCGCGTTTGCCGCGATCGGCTTGACCAATAGAGGATACAAACACTGAATAAAAAGACACCATACAGAAGGGACGTAAAACTCATCGGTTATGGGGTGGAACACTGGAAAAACAAGTGGACAGGGAAGAACAATAACAATGCTGCCAACCCGTTACCGTTCAAACCCGCTCTAGAGAGTCTGATAACAGTAACGGAGTGACAGCAATTATCACCCCCATAAGGGTAGAGTTGTTTAGCTGTCGGCAGCAGTAGCCAGTTCGGTACTGCCTTGGGTGCGCCGTCTGGTGAGGGTATTAAACAACAGTTGCCCGATCGCCTTAATTAAGCTACCTTCGAGTTCATTAAACATTTTCATGTTCATGCCAAAAGCCGCATTCGCCTCTTCTACAATGCGATCGGCTGTTGCCTCATCAATGGGTAAGTTATCCATAGTTTCCCGATAGTTAGCCTTGAAGGCCTTCTCATCAGAAATATCAGCAAACTCATAGAATTGAGTTCCCTGTCCTTCAGGTAAATTCATCGCTGTTTGGGCAATTTTCTTCAGAATTTGCCCACCGGATAAATCTCCCATATACCGGGTGTAGAGATGGGAAATCAGTAATTCCGGCTCTTCATTTGAAATTTCCCTAATCCGGTTAACATACTCTTGTCCCACTGGAGATAGGGTCACTTCCTCGCGCCAGTTACTGCCATAATAGAACGCTAAATCCTGTTCGATGGACTGTTTGCGGTTTAGTTCCGGAAAATAGAGAGGCCCCAAAACGGGATGATTCTGGTGACGCTCCATCTCTTCTTCCATGGCAGAATAGACGAAGTAAAGATTACCAGCCAATTGGCGGTAAGAGCCTTTTTCAACAGTTCCTTTTAAGAAACACTTAATGAAACCCATGTTTTCAGCCATGGTGTGGGCTTTTTTCGTGCCCTCGCGGAGCTTAGTCGCTAAATTGGTACTCATCCTAAACAGTTCCCGATTTTGAAAATGAAAGACGGTCTTAAAAAAAATCCTTTGGGTTAAGTCTCCACAAAGGGTTGGCAAAGGGGTAGAGTTTAATAACTTACCCTCTATAATGCTACCTTAGAACGATTTGATTAACGTTGACATTAAGTTTCTTAAACTGGAGGTAAGCGATCGCCTCTCTTCTCAGCTTCCCTGCAACCCTTCTGCTATTCTAGAGTAGCCCAGTGTTGACTTAGGAACCGCTACTCTGATGACCGATCCCCACTTATCCGAGTTTCCCCATAGCCAGTATACCCCCTCAGCCCGTCAGTCAGAAACTCCCTTAAACCCATCTGTAGAGCCTCCTGAGTCTGAGGAAGATTTAGACCTGGAATTTTTGTATACTCGCGATATTGAATTTCGCCAAGAAACCATTTATTTTATCGTCGTCGATCGCTTCTGTGATGGCGATCCCCGCAATAATGAAGGGCCAAACCCCGAACTCTACGATCCCACCCATGAAGATTGGGGCAAATATTGGGGGGGCGATTTACAAGGGGTAATCAACAAACTCGACTATTTGAAAAACCTAGGGGTAACCGCCATTTGGCTCACTCCCCTGTTTGAACAAATTGAAGAACTCTTTATTGAAAGTGCCGCCATTCATGGCTATTGGATTCAAGACTTTAAACGCATCAATCCTCGCTTTATTCGCCCCGAAGACAATCCCTCTTTGAACGAAACCCAAGAAGAGAAAAATACCCTCTTCGATCAATTAATTGAAGAGCTACACAAGCGCAACATGAAATTGATCTTAGATATTGTCTGCAACCACAGCAATCCCGATATTAGCGGACAGAAGGGCATTCTTTATGATGACGGGGTAAAAATTGCTGACTTTAACAATGATAAAGAGCATTGGTATCACCACTATGGTGAAGTTCAGGATTGGGAAGATGAATGGCAAATCCAGAATTGTGAGTTATCCGGATTAGCCACATTTAACGAAAATAATACCGCCTACCGCAGTTATATTAAATCAGCCATCAAACAATGGATCGATCGCGGGATTGATGCCCTGCGCGTCGATACCGTCAAGCATATGCCCATTTGGTTTTGGCAAGAATTTAACGCTGAAATTCAAACCCATAAACCCGATATTTTTGTCTTTGGCGAATGGATTTATTCCCATCCCCTCGATGACCGTTCCGTAGAATTTGCCAATAATTCCGGTATGACCATGTTAGACTTCGGTCTTTGCATGGCAATTCGGGAAGCCTTAGCATTAGGTCTAGAGGGGGGGTTTTACCGGATCAAAGATGTTTTAGATCAAGACTATCGCTATTCTGGAGCAACAGAGTTAATCACATTTATTGATAACCATGATATGTATCGCTTCCAAAGTTTGAATGACGATCCGGAAGTCTTGCATTTGGCGATCGCCCTGATCATGACCACCCGTGGCATTCCTTGTATTTATTACGGCACGGAACAATATCTTTACAATAAGACCAACGTCGATCCCGATAATGCCTTTGGCAATAATGACCCCTATAACCGTCCCCTGATGACGCGCTGGGATACCCAGACGAAACTCTATTGGACAATTCGGTTACTCTCTGGTGTGCGTCGCTTAAATCCAGCCGTTTCCATGGGAGGACAATGGGAAAAATATATTACTCCCGATGTCTATTGCTATGTACGACGCTATCGAGATTCGATTTTGTTTGTGGCCATGAATCGAGGCGAGAAAGTAACCTTAGAATCCATCGATACAGAATTACCCGATGGCGAGCATACAGATATTATGTCCTTGGAAAAATATACAGTTGAATCGAGTACATTATCCGATTTAACCCTGGACACCAATCAAGTTATTGTCCTCAGTCATGTGTCCGAAAGAGTAACGGGACAAACCATTATTCGGGCCCAACTGAATGGGGTAGATACTCAACCAGGTGAGCGGATTGTGGTCACTGGAGATTGTCCTGAATTGGGCAATTGGGATATTGCCCAAGCCTATCCCTTAGAGTACATTAATTCTAATACTTGGTTTGGTGAAATCCCTTTCAATGAAAGTGTCGGAAAATTGATTAACTATAAATATGCTCTGTGGCGTGAAGGTCAATCTCCCTTAAGAGAAAATATTGTTGCCCGGCGTTGGGTTGTGGCTAGTGAAGGAACCGTGAAATGGCGCGATCGTTGGGCATCGGGTCGGGAGTCTTAAGCTGTAAACTGAATCAGGAAGGGGTAAACTGAACGGAGTCAAAGGGGGCGTGTCCCCGATCGCAGCATTGCTGTAACTATTTCTTGATCTTTCTAAAGGTTTGTTACAGTTGTTTGGATAGGGGAACATTTGTGCAATACTAAAGAAAGTATAAAGTAAAGCTAATGGTCAGAGCGCCAATAGACCAATCCTCAACATAAGGTAAACGTCAAAACGCGACTGTATTCCTAGACTTAATCCTTTCTGAACTCCAAAAAAGGTAAGCCTGAGTAGCTATGGGCTTTACTCGATACCATTTTAATCTCTTCATGGAGGGGAAGAAATCGCCCTTTTGCGAATAGAATGTATCAAAAAAATAAGTTGAATGACAAAAGTGTAAACGAGTAGGAGAGCAATGTTATGGATGCTAATGAACTTTTACAAAGATATATCCATGGAGAACGGGATTTTCGTGGATCGGATTTAACCTATGCCAACTTGATTGGTGTGGAGTTAGCCAAATCTAACTTCTCAGGAGCAAACTTAAAAGAAGCATCTCTGGCAAGAGCCTATTTAGAGCGGTGTTTTCTCCAAGAAGCCAACCTGAATGGGGCATTTTTGTATGGGACAAATTTGAGCTATGTGAAATTGCAAGGGTCAGTGTTGATCGAAGCAGACTTGACAAAGGCAGATTTGCGGGGCGCTCATTTGGGGAAAGTGGATTTAACCGGAGCCAAATTGAGTGGCGCTGTTTTGACCTGGGTGAATCTGTTTCGGGCGAAAATGCCACAGGTGAATCTGTGTGGTTCAAACCTGAATGGGATTAATTTGCGAAGAGCAAATTTGGAGGGGGCAAATCTGAATTGGACGAATTTATCGGGAGCGCGGTTAAGCGGAGCAAATCTGCAAGGAGCAGGTTTAAATGGAGTGAAACTGAGCGGTGCGTTCCTGAATGGTTTGAAACTGCCTGGTGTGAATTTCAGTGGATTGGAATTGGATGCGGTGAAATTAAATGGGGCAAAAATGGCAGGCTCTAATTTAGTCGGAGCCGATCTCAGTCAAGCTCAGATGCGTTTTACCCAGTTCGATCAAGCGAATTTGAAACAAGCAGATATGCATGAGACGATCCTCAAAGGGGGTAAGTTTATTCAAGCGAATTTGATGAAAACAAATTTGTGTGAAGCGGATATGCGTAAAGCCGATTTAACAGAAGCGAATCTGAATTTAGCCGATCTGCGCGGAGCGGATCTGACGGAAGCCGATTTGCGGGGATCGTATCTGTGGGGGGCAAATTTGGATGGTGCGTGTTTGCGAGGGGCTGATCTGCGCGGTGCAAGTCTGCGGGATGCGGCTTTGGTTGGATGTGATTTGCAAGGGGCGAATTTAGAAGGAGCGATGATGCCGGATGGGAAAATCCATGCCTAGGGCCGGGATGAGATAAAAATAGCGCAAAGGAAGGAGTGGGAGGATCGAAGGGGCTTTTGGCTTCTAGGGAGCGAGACCCTCCCACTCTCTAGAAACTTCCCTAGAATCTAAAGTGCGAGGGCTAGAAAAATAGTGTAATCTAGATTTCTGGAAAGAGCGATCGCGGAGAAAACAGCGCTTATGGTGATTGAGGTAGGACGGGAAATCTGTGGAAACCGAGCAACAGCACAATCCCGCGAATGGTTAGTCACCAATGGTATCGGGGGCTATGCATCGGGGACGATCGCCTCTGGCCTCAGTCGCCGCTATCATGGGTTATTAGTCGCCGCTCTCAACCCTCCGGTACAGCGTACCCTGCTGTTAGCCCAACTGGATGAAACCGTTACCTATGGCAAAACCTCCTATCCCCTGTTTACCAATCGATGGGTAGGGGGGAAAATCGACCCAGAAGGCGATCGCCAAATCGAGAGTTTCCGTTTAGAGGGCACAACCCCGGTCTGGACATTTGCCTGCGGGGATGCCCTGCTAGAAAAACGGATCTGGATGCAGCAAGGGCAAAACACCACCTACATTCGCTACACTCTGGTACGCAGTAGTAATGCGGTGAATCTAGCGATTAAGGCGATCGCGAATTACCGCCCCTACAATTTGCTGCAAGAAGATCCAGAGTTCACCATCAACTGTCAACGGATTGATTGTGGCGTAAAATTGGAAACGCCAGGATCGTCCATCCCCTGGTATATTTTCAGCTCTGGGGGCGAATTCACCTTAGAGGAGACCTGGATAAAAGGCTACGATCTGCCCCTAGAACGCTACCGGGGAGACGGCGATCGCGACAATCATTTTCACGCCTGCACCCTCAACATAACTCTGAATCTTGGAGACTCCCTAACTGTAGTTGCCAGTACCCAGAGTCAGGTGAATCTGGACGGGAAAGAAGCCCTACAGCAACAAAAACAGTACGAAAAACAGTTACTCCACCGTTGGCAAGCCACCCCCTATTTGCACACTGAAAAAGCTCCCGATTGGATTCGACAGTTAATCCTGGCTGCCGATCAGTTTATAGTGAGTCGCCCCCTCTCCCATAACCCCCAAGGACAAACCGTGATTGCGGGATATCCCTGGTTTACCGACTGGGGACGGGATACCATGATTAGCCTACCCGGTTTAACCCTCTCCACGGGACGCACGGAAGTAGCGAAGCGGTTACTCGCCACCTTTGCCCAATATGTGGATCGGGGCATGTTGCCCAATGTCTTCCCCGATGGGGGAGAAGACCCCGCTTATAATACGGTGGATGCTACATTATGGTATTTTGAAGCCATTCGCCAGTATTATCAGGCAACCCGCGATCGCCGCTTTTTAGCCGAACTGTTCCCCATTTTAGCCGACATCATCGACTGGCATTGTCGGGGAACTCGGTATAAAATCCACCGAGACCCGGAAGATGGCCTCTTGTATGCTGGAGAAGCCCTAACCCAACTGACCTGGATGGATGCTAAATATGGGGATTGGGTGGTCACTCCCCGGCAAGGGAAACCCGTGGAAGTGAATGCTCTGTGGTACAATGCGCTGCATAGTATGATAGGGTTTGCTCGTAAATTAGGCACAGAAGATCGGGAGTATGAACAGCTTGCAGAACAGGCAAAAGAAGGATTTAAGCGCTTTTGGAATTGTGAAATCGGATACTGTTATGATGTAATTGATACTCCAAAAGGAAACGATCCGAGCCTGCGACCCAATCAGATTTTTGCCGTCTCCTTACCCCACAGTCCCCTGACTCCAGAACAGCAACAGAAGGTGGTTGATACCTGTGGGCGATCGCTCCTGACTTCCTATGGGTTGCGATCGCTCAGTGCCGACGATCCCCAATATATCGGCCACTATGGAGGCAACCTAGCCCATCGAGACGGAGCCTATCATCAAGGTACAGTATGGGGATGGCTGTTGGGGCCGTTTGCGATCGCTCATCTGAAAGTCTACAACCAACCCGATCGAGCCTTAAGCTTCCTCACCCCCATGGCTCACCATTTACAGACTCACGGCATCGGAAGTATTAGCGAAATCTTTGATGGCGATCCTCCCTTTACCCCCAGAGGCTGCATTGCCCAAGCGTGGAGTGTGTCCGAAACCCTACGCGCTTGGCACGTCATTGACCAACAGCGAAAAGTATAATTCTTTTCTTTCGCTCCAAGGTACGGTATGGATTCAGAAGATCAATGATTCGCCTGACCGGAATCTGACCCATTAGCGATTAAGATCGGGATATGTGCAAAACTGATATATAGTGACTCCATCCTACCGAAAATGACTCAAACCACCAACGCGCGTGACCTTTTCCAAAGCGCTTACGAAAATCGTTATACCTGGGATGACCAGTTTCCCGGCATCAGTGCTGAGATTGATATTGAACAAGGCAATGAAATCTACAGTGGCTCCATTCAGATTAACTGCGATCTAACCGTGGAAATTTCGGGGATTGAGAATGAGGCGGTGAAAAAATCTGTGGAAACTCAACTCAAGGATGTGGTGACGCACCGTAAACGGAGAACCTTTGAGGAAACCCATGGGAAAAATAGCTTTACTTTAGGAGAAACCGATGATACCGGAGCTGTAGAAATTAAGGTTTCCGGTGCAGCCATGGGTTCAGAGTATAAAGTACGCGATCGCGTGATTTGTTTTGTGCAACGGGTAGTTGGTCAAATGACGTTTTATATCGATACCCATGAAACCTTGGATACGGGAGAAGGCTATCTCCCCACTCGCTATGAAGCCGTGTTCCGCAATACAGAGAGCGGTGAAGTCATGCAGCATGTGCAGTTTGAAGACCGCTATCAGTCAATTGGGGATTATTTTATGCTCACCCATCAAACCCTAAATACGGAACGCCCAGAAGAAAAGGTGACCACCCAGTTTACTTACTCCAACATTAAGCTGTTAGAGCCGAGTTTGGTTTAGGGCGATCGCCGAATTGGAGCGATCGCGTTAGGATAATTGAAGCAATTTGAAGTCCATTCTGGTGAATTAAGCCTATGTCTAGCACGTTAACCCCTCCCCTGGAACTAACCCCCGACAATGTGGAAGCCGTTTTAGATGACCTCCGTCCTTACCTGATGGCTGATGGTGGCAATGTGGCACTCGAAGAAATTGATGGCCCCATTGTGAAACTGCGTTTACAAGGGGCTTGTGGCTCTTGTCCGAGTTCTGCCATGACCCTGAAAATGGGAATTGAGCGCCGTTTGCGCGAATTTATTCCGGAAATTGCTGAAGTTGAACAGGTTCTGTAACACTGTGCGCTGGTAATGCCCTTCGACTCCGCTCAGGGCAAGGGTAATGGGTAATTAGAGGTCATCAACCTCTGGTTAACTCAGTTTCAGCCCTTATCGACCATGGAAAACCCCCTTGTAAGGGCGAACGGCCGTTCGCCCTTACAATTAATCATTACTCAATTACTCATTGCTCTATAACTTCAGCCATCGTGCGGCTGGAACCAAGGTAAAGCCCTGAATGGAGACGGAAATCAGGACAATAAAAAAGACGACATTAAAAATGGTGTTCGCATCTTCTACATTCATGGTAATCGGCACAATGGCTAAAATAATCGGCACTGATCCTCTCAAGCCAACCCAGGAAATATACAGCTTTTGCCGGACGTTATACTTTGTCCAACACAGACCCATAAATACACTGAGGGGACGAGCGACGAACATCAGGAATAAGGCAATGATAATGGCTATGGGGGCGATCGCCGGAAGCTGAGAGGGAAACACCAATAATCCCAACAACAAAAACATGGTAATTTGCATCAACCAAGAAATCCCATCATGAAAATCGATAATGGTTTCTTTGTAGGGAAACTCGCGATTTCCTAAAACCACTCCTGCGATATAAACCGCCAGAAAACCATTCCCTTGTAATAACGTCGCCACCCCATAAGTGAGCAAAACTCGCGCAATACTGCCGACTGGATACAACGCTTTAGTGTCTAAATGCAAACGATTGGTCATCCAACTCATCAAAAGTCCTGATCCATACCCCACTAATGTCCCCACACAAAGCTGGGTGATTAAAGCTAGAGTTAAGCTTCCTAAAGACCCCTCTTGTGCAGTTAGCATTCCCACTAAAGTCGTGGTGAGTAAGACAGCCATGGGATCGTTGCTCCCCGATTCTAATTCTAATAAAGGTTGTAAATTTCCCTTGAGATCTAATTTGCTGGCTTTCAGAATCGAAAAAACGGCCGCCGCATCGGTTGAGGAAATAATCGCCCCCAATAATAATCCCTCTAGCCAAGTAATGCCATCAAATCCGAGGGAGAAGGAAGAAAAAGACCCCAAGACTAACCAGGCAAAGGTTCCTAGACTCAATACCGTTATGCCGACCCCAACCGTCGAGAGAATTAATCCTTGTCCCAGAACCGGGCGAATATGACTCCATTGAGTGTCTAATCCTCCTGAAAATAGGATAAAGATTAAGGCAATATCACCGATGGTTTTGGCGAGTTCATAATTTTCAAATGCAATGCCACCGATGCCTTCCGATCCGGCTAACATGCCAATCAATAGGAAGATGAGCAGTCCCGGAATCCCGAATTTTCGAGAGAGTTTGCTGGACATAACGCTGGCGAGGAGGAGAAGACCAGCAGCGATAAAGATATAGTCTAGGGAGAGCATGAGTAGGGGGATTTAATCTCAGGGTTTGTATTACATGCTAGGCAATAGGCAATAGGCAATAGGCAATAGCTTGTATTGCTTAGGGTCTAGGTCTTCAAGATGTACTCGATAGAAGAGAGAATTGCTATAAAAAGCCTGGAAAATGGGTATTATAGCGTGAAAAATGGTTTTCCTATTACCCATTACCTATTACCCATTACCGCGCAAAGCGCTATAAGAATTAGCGATCGACGAGGTTGAGAGTATTGCCGAATATTTGAAAGCGGTAAAGAACGCCAGGTTGTAAGGAGGTGCTGCGATTGGAATATCGGACAAAACCCGGATTGCTGTCAGTGAGTTCGATGGACTGACCTGGCCAGAGGGAATATTGCCGACCTCGGATCTCAAAGTTGACCATTTCTGAGGTTTCATTGCGAATCATGGTTTTAACCGGCCCCTGGGGAAAAGTTTCTTGGCGAATCACTTTGCCATCGGGACATTTCCATTGATTTTGAGTACGCCGATCGCCACATCGATTCAGAGTAATATTAGTATTGGCACAGACTTCTTGGGTCACTAATTGACTGTTGCGAACTTGCGATCGCGTTTGCACATCGAACAGTGCTGTAAATCGGCCTTCTTCTACGGTCTCCCGACCTTGGCGAATCTGATACTCGAATTCATTGAGACCCCGTTGTACCCGAAACCGACTATCCCCATGCTCCGTGCCAAATTGCATCAGAATGGGTTCTGAGGAGTTTCCTTTATCATAGGCGCGATCGGTATAGGGAAGACGGTTGGGATTCATACCGGTGGTGACATTCGTAATGCGAACCCGTTGCCGAGGTTGAGGGGAAATGAAAGTGGAGACAAACCAGGCTTTGATATCACCAGCCTCTTCTGTTCCGGGACATTCTCCTGTATATTCAGTCACTGTAACGGGGACTTGATTGGGGGTGGATTGTCCTTCAAAGATTAACCCGGTTTCCCCGGTTTGCGCTCTAGAATGGGTGGCTGTCCCATTCAAGATCAAGGCAGTGAGGGGAACAAGCACCATGGAAGACAAGAAAGGAAAAGCTCGATTGTTTTTTTTCATGTGCAACGGTTTTGTATGGTCTGACTGTTTAAGGATTATCATATCTCAGGTTAATGGGGCGGGCGATCGCGGTATAATCCATCCAGTTTGCCCAGATCGGCCGTTGCAGGATAGTTATGAAGACCGTTTTTACCCGGATGAAGGAGCGCCAAGGATGGGCAGGATTAATCGTTGAAGTGTCCTGTTTATCTTGGGTTTGGCTGATTGGAGTGTGGACGCTGTTGTGTAATGCGATGGTGTTGCGTCAAGCGACATTTGAGACTTTACTGCATTTTTCGGCGATCGCCCTCATTTTCGCCATTGCCGGTTTTTTCCTCAGTTTTCAAGCCGTTCTTCCTGACTCTTTTCCCTTAGAGAAAGACAGTTCAGAACCCCCCAAACCACAGCTCGGCAAAGATTTGGCTCTTCCTTTGGGTATTGCGGTCATCTTAGTGATCATTTATGGCATAACGGATAATTTTGTCCTCTTTTGGAGTTTAGCCACGTTAGGATTAGGCGTTTCCTACTGGCAACTCATCCGCAAACCTGCTCACAAGTTCGTCTTAAAATTACCTAAGATTGTATCTTGGGAATGGCTGATCGGCTTGGTTGCTCTGGCTATTATTGCTACTGCCATAATTCACCGCACCCATGGAGATGATGCCTTTTATCTCAACCTGATGGTCGCCGCTTTAGACCATCCCGATCGCCCCCTGATGGTGCAAGATACGATGCATGGTGTGCCCAATGTGCCCCTCCTTTTACCCGTTTATCGGGTGCATTCAGTGGAACTTTTCGCGGCAGTCATCAGCCACATTACCGGCATTTCGCATCTTTGGGTGCGGAATTTCTGGCAACCTTTGGCGATCGCTCCCTTGGTCATTTTTGCCTCTGCTCTCTTCTTCCGCGTAATTACCCCCCGTCACTGGTTAAGCATCACCACCGTTACCACCCTCTTACTCGTAATTTTAACCACGGCTGCCGGGTTAGGAAACTTCTCCCTCGCTCGTCTGCAACAGGGAAAACCCCTGTTTGTAGCCATCCTTGTTCCCCTGATTATCGTCTATACCTTGCGGTATCTAACTGCACCCAGTGGTTGGAAATGGATTATTCTCACCTTTGCCAATATTGCCGCCGTTGGCTGTAGCTCCACCGCTCTCTATGCCGCGCCTCTGACGGTATTGCTCACGACTTGCGGATACTGGACTCCCACGGCAAAAACCACCTGGAAATCTGTATCGGTTTTGACTACTACGGCTTATCCCTTGGCGATCGCCCTCCTCTTCATCACCCAAGTCAAAGCCTCCTCCCCCAACATGAGCGATCCCAACTTTGAAAGCATCATTAATAACGACTTCGTGCTACAGCTCAATCATGGCATGGGAGGATACATCTTTTGGGTTGCCACTCTAGCAACTTGGGCAGTTTTAAGAGATCTCAATATGCGCCGATTTCTCCTCGGCATAATTCTCGTCTTTATGCTCATCTTCATGAATCCCTTCCTGCAAGAATTTTGGGCAGTCAACCTCACCGGAGTCCCCACCTTTCGCCGCCTCTGGTGGGTGATTCCCCGCCATCTTCTCCTCGGCATCTTACTCAGTTTCCCCCTGCTTTCCTATCCCTTTTCTAAACATCAAAAAACCATAAAACTCACCTTTTACGCCTTCGCTGCCACCGCCTTAATTGTCCTCTCCACCGCCCTTTCCCCCAACCCCTACTCTCCCCAAATCGACTTTAACCGCATTCAATATCGCTTTCCTCCCCAACCCAAACTCCCCCAACAAAAACTCGATCTCATTAACCGCATCCAGGCTAAAGTTCCCCCCGGAAGCTATATCTTAGCCCCCGCTTCCCCCGTCGGCGAAGAAGTTGCCGGAGACGAATTAGCTCGATGGATGATCGTGCCTCGAACTCCCTTATATCCCATTGTCGTCACCGAAAGCTATCTACAAATCACCAATTTCTTCCCCGAAGCAGAAGCCAATCAGCGCCGTATTCTTTCCCAATACATTAGTGGCGTAAATCGTCCCCCCAACGCTCCCCAAGTTTTACAACATTCCATTCTGCAATTCTCCATCAAAGCCGTAATTGTTCCGCTTACGAATCCCTGGGAACCGGAAATTAACGCCATTCTCTCCTCATTAGGCTTTCAAGTAACCATCATCGATCATTATGCCCTGTGGATGTTATAGTTTCCCCTCTTCTGCTATTCTGGGAAATTCTTACGTTTCATGTCCGCGAAGCGCTGTATCCCCTCTCCAAAAATTGGCACAAAAAAATCCGACAGACCTGCCGGAGCAGGTAGGAGTAGAACAATCTTAAAAATTCAGGGAGCAAGATGCTCCCACTCCAGTCCTATCAAAGAATTCAAGGAGTGCGGGCATCTTGCCCGCTTGTCTTTTCCCATTAACCGGATTGGATATGAAGCGGCGTTATAGCGCTTTCCGCTTCGCGGACATGAACGCGCTAGGGAATAGGGAATAGGGAATAGGGTTGTGGTACATGGCTTTGAGCCTTTAAGACTGTACACCATAACAGCGAAAACTGCTGTAACAGTTATAGTTATATCAAATCTATTTATTTGCGCTACAGATCTCTGTAGGGGCGGGTTATACCCAAATCTTGTAGACTGACAACTATTTTTGTATTCATGTCCGCTTGCGGAAACCCGCACGAACCCACCATGTCTCTACAGTACACAGAAAGTAGCAACCATTTAAGGATTTGATATTAATTATTAATTCATCCCCTGTACCACAAACCCCGCCCAATAATAGGGATCGGCAAACGGAGTATCCGTATCCGAGGAATACAACCGGGATAAACCATAGGTGAGCTTACCCAACCGCTCCCGATCCTGTCCGTAGCGCTTTTGCAGATAGTCTGATAGTTGTGTTTTGTACCGCGCCTCCAACGCCTGACCCGTCAAACTGCGTAACTCCTGTTGCGCTTGCTGGAGGGCAGCAGAGCGGCTTACACCAGAATTTCGCTTTTGGTCGTATAAAATCGCTAACAGGGCGCTTCCTAGGTCAGCTACTGCCCACTGAGTCGTGATGACTGCCCTGGCTCCAGCACAGAGGAAACCCGCCGCTAGGGTCAGGGGGTCATCGGAGGGGTTGGCTGCGGTAAAATTAACTTCACAGCAGGACGTGAAAATCTCTTCTACATCGGGCATCCGCCAGCCGGGAGTCAGGAGCAAGCCCAGGGTGAGATCGCCGTCGGCTAGGAGGAGCTTGGAGTTGAGGGGGTTTTGCCAGTCGTAGGCGGCGTGGTGGCTGCTGTGCAGGCGACCCACGGTTTGCAGCAAGGTTTTATACTGGTCAACCGTGGCTTGTTTGCCCCGCAGGTAGCGAGAGGCGGGTACTTTGTGGGCTTGGGCGATGGTTTGGCACTCGAAGGGGGTAAAGGGTAAATCCTCGGTGGCATCGGCGACAATGCCCAGGGCTGGCTCTTTCAGGGGTGGGCGCTCTTGGCAATACTGTAAAATGCGGCAAGAGGGAATCAGGCGAATGCGGAATTCATCGCCCAGGTAGCGTGTCGCGGTTTGTTTGCGTTTGGGGGTTTTGGGCGTTCCTCCCGGTTTTCTGCTCTCCTCTGGGAGTGCCTGCGGGTGCGGGTGGGGAGTCGGTGCAGACAGGGGAAGCGCGGCGAAGGGAATTTGATGCAGCACCAGGTGCGGAACGATAATCAGTTCTTCGATACCTTGGAGATGGGTTTGGATTAAGTGATTCAGGTTGAGGCGCTTGGTAAGTTGATGGAGGAGTTCAACCATGTTATCGCGCCATTGGGAGTTGTCCTTATATATATAGTTGGCGTAAGGAATTGTCCAGTTTTCGCCTAACCAAACTTGCAAGTTCTGAATTCCTTGTTCTGGGCAACGGTGGCATTGGGTGGGTTTATCCTTGTAGAGGATAAAGATCAATGTCTCCTCATCATTCGTGTAGAAACTGAGCAGAGCGGTGGTAGCATCCGGGAGCAGCTTCTGCATCTCGGTGAAGCTCAGGGGAGCGACTTCCTTAGAACCGGCTAAAACGGGATCTTGACGGCGCAGTGCTTGCCAAACCTGTTGTTTTTCCGCTTCTAAGGCTTCGATATCCTGGACAAATGTCTCGAAGGTTTGGCGAGTGGTGGCAACGGTTTTGTTGTCGCTGGAGTTTTGGGGAGGTTGGCGTTTTTGGTTGATTGCGGTTTGCAAGGCTTCGTAGCGCTGGAGTAAGGCTTGCACGGCTTCGGGAATCTCGCCCCCTTGATAGAGGTCGTTACTGTGCATTAAGTCTACCAGATGTTTGGAGCGGCTGCGATCGGCATATTCCAAGGCTTTGTCGTATTGCTCCAGGTTGACATGGGCTTGGATAATATTGGCGTAGACTCCCCTAGAGTTTGCCATGATTTCTTGGCGGCGATCGTCTGTGGTTATCCAAGCGCGACTTTGTTCCACGGCTTCGATAGCGGTAGCATAGGCTTCAATAGCAAGGTTCCAGTTGCCTTCTTTGAAGCCAAGGTCGCCTAAAATTCTCGCAGTGTTGAGACAATCTAACGGTAAACTTTGAGGGCGGCGAATCATTAACGCCTGACGATACACTCGGATCGCCCTCTCTAAATTCTCCCCCTTCTCCCGAATTGAGGCAAGTTCCCAGTAGGCATTCCCCAGATTATTTTGCGTCATGGCGTAATCTTGGGGAAATTTGTCCGGTGTGTAGAACTTCAGGGCATTGTCGTAAGCGGCGATCGCCTTCCCTAAATTCTCCCCCTTCTCCCGAATTGAGGCAAGCTCTCCGTAGGCAGCCCCCAGATTATTTTGCGTGGTGGCGTACTGTTGGGGATATTTGTCGGGTGTGCGGAACTTGAGGGCGTTGTCGTAAGCTGCGATCGCCTTGTCTAAATTCTCCCCCTTCTCCCGAATTGAGGCAAGCTCCCAGTAGGCAGCCCCCAGATTATTTTGCGTTCCTGCGTAGTATTGAGGAAATTCGTCGGGTGTGCGGAACTTGAGGGCGTTGTCGTAAGCTGCGATCGCTCTCTCTAAATTCTCCCCCTTCTCCCGAATTGAGGCAAGCTCTTGGTAGGCAGTCCCCAGATTATTTTGCGTGGTGGCGTACTGTTGGGGAAATTTGTCCGGTGTGCGGAATTTCAGGGCGTTGTTGAAAGCGGCGATCGCCCTCTCTAAATTCTCCCCCTTCTCCCGAATTGAGGCAAGGTCAGAGTAGGCAGTCCCCAGATTATTTTGCGTTCCTGCGTAGTATTGAGGAAATTCGTCGGGTGTGTAGAACTTCAGGGCAATGTGGTAAGCCGCGATCGCCTTGTCTAAATT